>JAHHLP010000348.1 GCA_018679295.1 Rhodothermia bacterium | reverse complement strand
GTCTTGTGTACCGGAAAGATTCCAAACGATTCTGAACGTCGCCTTATCACGTCTCCGAGATGGAAGAAGCGAACCATCATCTGAAACGAGTGACAGATGAAGAAAGCGTGCTTCGCGGGGCCCGCCGAGGAGGTGTTGTGTTTCCAAACGGATCGCAGCCATTGGTAGTAGTTCTTCTCCCATGCCTTGCCGACACCATCAAACGGGCTACCCGGTCCTCCCGACGATATGTAGACATCGAAATCCAGTGACGGCGTGTGGCTGCTCAGCCGCGTCTCGAAAACCTCGTACTCAAACTCAACTCCTTCCCAGCGGCCGCTGTTCTCCTCGATGAGTTCGCGTATGCAGCGCATGCCTTGATTTGCCTCGCCGTTGTACAGATCAATGACGGCGATCTTCAATGGCGCGTGGGTGGGGGTGTTCATCTAGGCGTATCTAAGTATGAAGGTGGGTAGACTTCCGCCGCCGGCCGTGACATTGGCAAGGTTTGTTGCCGAGATCCGTGCGAGGCATCCGCCCATCAGCGGTCCGTTCAGGTAGGGGTCCAGGTCGACCACGGAAGGCACCAGCTCCCACGAGTCACCTACTTTGTTCAGGAACGGCTCCCTGTGAATATCGACGATCTCCTGGACTACGTAACCGTGCTTCAGGCCATCTTTAACGGCCACGTCCCACTCTCCCTCGGAGGACGCGAAGCCCAGCGTGACGCCCTTGCCGCCGTACTCATCGTTGGGCTTGATGACGAAGTGACGGCGGTTCGAACGGATGAACTCCAGAAGCTCCACGTGCAGGCCGCGGAACGTCGTTTTCGAATCCCGCAGGAGTCGGGTCCACGGGATGTGCTTCTCGATCACCTCTCTCTGACGGTCCGAGAGTATGTGGGTGTAGTTCGGGTCGGTCAGGATTGCGAAGATAGCTTTCTTATGCACCAGCTTGGTACGGAACGAATTCAGGTAGCAGGTCTTTCCTGCCTCGTATCCCTCGAGAAAGGCCTTGCACTCGTCGCGCATGGCATAGTACTCGTTCAGAAGCAGCCGCCGGTACAAGACGTCGATCTTACGCCCGTTTGCATAAATCCACCCGTCGCGGCACTCGAGTGACCGCGGATCCACGATCTCGCATGGGTAGCCGTGTCGTTCGAGGTATTCTTTTACCAAATGAAACTCGTGTATCGTAGGCACATCCAGGTGGTCCACGATCGCGAAGGCCGGCATCTCCTCACGGCCGTCAAACTGTTCATGGTAGATCTGTACAAGTCCGGCAATGGTGTGCTCCAGCGGCGATACGAACCTGACCGGATAGCGCTGCTCAAACTCCTTGAAGATTGGCAGTTCCCGGTAGATGTCTGCAAGCTCCTTCATGTATGCAATGCCGGCGGGCGACTCCGCGTTGATCTCGACAAACCGGAACGAGTTCTCGGTGACGAACGAGTCCATTCTCGCGGTAGCTGAAAGCCGGATCACGTTGGTCGGAATCGACGCGAGTTCGATCTCCCACTCCTCGAGGCCGAGCTCGTGAGTGAGCACGCGGCGATCGTTGAAGAACTGCGCGGCCAGCCGAAGCACCGCCTGGCGTATGAGGTATACGACGTCCTGTACTTCCGTGTAGAAATCTTCCGTCAGGAACGTTGGCCGGAGGCTCCTTGCCATCACGCGGTCACCGAACAGCGCACGCCGTTCCCGCTGCATCTCCTCGAGCTGTTTCAGCTGCGCGTCCGCTTCGTCCAGATCGCGCGTCATCAGCTGATGATAGTAGTCTATCGCGGGTTGTAGCTTGTGCCGCATCATACGCTCACCGTCTTCCGAAAACGGAATATCTATTCGGGACGAGAATTGTCCGCGGGCTGCAGGAAGCCATCGACCGAGAAGGCTCGTTCGCTTCGAGGGCGCTGCGCACACTCGACAAGGTATTCGGCTGTGTGCCTGACGACCCACTCAAAGTTCTCCAAGCCGACCGCATGATAGTCGGCGTCCGGCGCTGGATTCATGAAGTCAATCGCGTAGGGGACGCCGTCGCGTACCGCGAACTCGACGGTGTTCATGTCATAGCCCAACGCCTTGCAGATCGAAAGGACATCCTTGCGGATCTTCGCGAGCAGTTCTGATTCGACAGGGTCGGGCGACACATCCTTGTATCGCATGGGGCCGGGCGCAGCAGGATTGTACCGCATCACGCGAACGAATTTCCTCCCGATGCCATAGCAGCGGAAGTACGACTCAAACTCGATTCCCTCCTGCAGCATCATGCAATCGGTGCCCGACTCGTCGTACGCCCGATACAACTCGTCCATGTTGTGCACCTTGGTCACGCCGCGCCACCCTCCGCCATCATGAGGCTTCAGGAAGGCGGGGAAGCCCACGTACGCGGCAACCCTGTCCCAATCGAGAGGATACTTCAGGTTTCGGAAGCTTGAGTCGTCGGTGTTCGGCGGGTGCTGTTTGTGAGGCAGAATCACGGATTTCGGGACCGCCACTTCTACCTGGCGCGCTATGACGTTGTCGATGAACTTGTCGTCAGCACTCCACCAGAACGGGTTGTTGACGATGAAAGTCCCTTCAAGCGCCGCCCACTTCAGGAAGGACCGATAGAATGGAACCTCGTGAGAGATCCTGTCGAGGATCACGTCATAAACGGGATCGTCGTCCATCGTGACGGCGTCGAGTTCGACAAACTCCGCGCTTACGCTTTGCTCAGCGTAGGTCTCGTTGACGTGGTGGACGAGAGCATCGGGGAAGGTCGTTTCCATTCCCCTGAGGATGCCGATCTTTTTCATCTTGTCGGTTTACTTGTTTCTTGGCGCAAGGTCGAATCGCAGTTCGCGGCCGGAGTGCTTACCCGATGTGCCTCCCTATCGAATCCCGCCACCACGGCCAGTCATGTCCGAACGCGCCGTGCAGAACTTCAAAGTGATGGGGGATAGACTTGGAGTTGAGGATATGGCTCAATCTGTCGTTGCCGTGTTTGCACGGATCGAACTCTCCGAGGGAAAGGACAATGTGATTGCGGCGAATGGCCTCCAGCGTGTTGTGGTCATTCAGGTTCGGAAGATAGTCGACGGGATTGTTGAAGTAGACGTTTTCGTCATAGAATCCGTCGAGGAACGACTTGATGTCAAAAGAGCCGCTCATCGCGATGAGCTTGCGGAACGTCCATGGATGCTTGAAGAACAGATTAGCCGCGTGATAGGCGCCGAAGCTGGCGCCTGAGACCATGATGAAGTCGGTGTGGGCCCGCTGCTGTATGAACGGCACCACTTCGTTCACAACGTATCCCTGGTATTGCTTGTGCCGGCTGATCCGCGTGTAAGGATCGACATGCTTGTTGTATAGACTCTCGGCGTCTACGGAGTCGACGCAGATCAGCTGATTCAAGCCCTGCTCCAACTGCGAGTGGAGCGCTCCGACCATGCCAAAATCTTCCCACTCGTAGAAGCGTCCCAGACTACTCGGGAAAACCAGCAGTGGGGCTCCGGCGTGGCCAAAAACCAACATGTCCATGTCGCGACCGAGACTCGGACTCCACCATCTTTTGTGCTCTCTATGCATGATCTCGTATTCTCAATTCCTGGACCCGTGCACTTTCCGCATCGTAGTCAAAGGACATTGAAGTGAAAACGCTCTCGTATGCTCAACGAGTCCGCATGGTTCTTGTCCCGCATGAAGTTATCATATTGTATTGATTAAGATGCTATATGGCGCCGATCGCCTCACATGAGTTCGGGCAAGGTCAGCCCGTCGAGTTTGCGGGCTCTGATGTCCCGGCCCTCCTCGCGCAAGCGGGCACAGTCCTGCTCGATACGGCCGACGGATCCGGAACGGAGCCTCGTTCTGTGGTCTTTGCCGCACCCGTTTATGAGGTCGTCGCGAATCGGCTTGAAGAAGTCGCGGGTGCCATCGAGGAGGTGGAACGGCACGTGTCGGACGGATTATGGGCCGCCGGTATCGTCGGGTATGAGGCGGGGTACGCGTTTGAATCGCAATTCTCTTCATGCGGGGCCGGCCAACCCCTGCTTTGGTTCGGGTTGTACGAAAAGCCGTGGCACCTGCCGGCTGACGCGCGCGCCACTTGCATGGCCGCGCTGGAATCGGGGAGCATGCGGATCGCGAACCCGCGCGCGGGCATCGACCAACGTGATTACGTCGAAAAGGTGGAAGTCATTCGCGGTCACATTCGCGAAGGCGACATCTATCAGGTCAACTATACGTTTCCGTACTGCTTCGATTTCGAGGGGGATCCACGCGCGCTCTTCGGCCGGCTCAGAGTCGCGCAGCCGGTATCGTTTGCTGCATACATAGAGACGGGATCAGTCACTGTACTAAGTCTTTCACCCGAGCTTTTCTTCGAACGCAACGGGAACCGAATCACAACGCGCCCGATGAAGGGAACGGCGCCGGCGACGTCCGACCCGGACGTGGATGATGACGTCGCGCGAAAGCTTCGGGATGATCCGAAGAACCGCGCTGAGAACCTCATGATTGTGGACCTACTCCGCAACGACCTGGCCCGGTGCTGTCTTCCGGGCTCCGTTGTCGTTCGGGACCTGTTCACCGTGGAGAGGTATCCGTCCGTCTTGCAGATGACCTCGACCATCGAGGGGACTCTGGGCGCCGCCACGTCATACCAGAAGATCTTTCAGGCGTTGTTTCCGTGCGGTTCCGTGACGGGCGCACCCAAGATTCGCGCGATGGACATCATTCGTGACCTGGAAGCGGGTCCTCGTGGTATTTATTGCGGGGCTATTGGATACATTTCGCCAAACGATGCAGCGACATTCAGCGTCGCCATCCGCACCGTCACGTTGAAGGGCACGGAGGCGGTCATGGGAACGGGTAGCGGGATCGTCTGGGATTCTGATCCAGATGCCGAATTCGAGGAATGCCTGCTCAAGACCCGATTTGTCAAGAACGCAGCGATCGAGGCATGACGGGGGAACCGGACTTTGGACTCATCGAAACGATGCGATGTGAGGGTGAAATCCCACTCCTTTACAGACACATGGCCCGTCTCGCCGGCTCGGCATCCCACTTCGGAATCCCCCTGGACGTGCGCGACGTGAGGCAGCGCATACTTGATGCGTGTGCGCGCCAGGACAGCAGGTCGCCGTCACGCGTTCGTCTGGTGGTTGGGCTATCAGGCGAAGCTTCGATATCTGTGGCGCCCATTTCGCCTGTCGAGGGCCGACTGAACGTAGCCATTTCGGCTACCAGGCTCGACCCGCAGAACGAGAATCTGTACCACAAGACCACGCGCAGGGAAGTTTACGACAGCGAATGGAGGGCAGCGCAAAAGAAGGGGCTGTTTGAACTCATCTATCTCAATTCAGCAGAGAAGGTGTGTGAAGGGAGCAGGACGAACATCTTTGTGCGCAGCGGTGGGGAGTGGGCGACGCCGCGGTCCGACGCGGGGCTGCTGCCGGGTGTTTATCGCTCGCTGATCCTGGAGACTTTTCCGAGCGCGGTTCAGCGAGACCTGCATAGGAGTGAGCTCACTAAGGCCGACGCCCTGTTTGTCTGCAACGCGGTCGTTGGATTGAGGAGGGTCCAGTTGATAGATTCAGAGCGAGAATTTAACGCCTCGATCTAGAAGCCACATAAACTGCAACCAGAACAACACCTCATGGATCTTGACCTAGAACAATATCGGGTCACACCCGGCCACGATTTCAAGCTGGCTTCTATTTCACCGGACGACACGGGCGGCATCCAGAAGAGTGATCGGTCGAAGGACGCTTTCAATGCGACTCTTCGTGAGATATGGGACCTGCAGGAACGCCTTTATGCGGAGGGAGAGCAGGCGCTTCTTCTCGTACTGCAGGCGATGGATACGGCCGGAAAGGACAGCACAATCCGAAAGGTAGCGTCGGGTATTAACCCGCAAGGCTGCCGTGTCTACAGTTTCAAGGTACCGTCCGCCAATGAGTTGGCACGCGACTTTCTTTGGAGGGTTCACGCTCAAGTCCCGCGAAAGGGACACATCGGCATATTCAATCGATCGCACTATGAGGACGTACTGGTCGTCCGGGTCAAGGGTCTAGCCCCGATCGAGGTTGTTGACAAACGGTACGAGCAAATCAACGAGTTCGAACAACTGCTTCATGAGACGGGTACCCGAGTTATCAAGATCATGCTTCACATTTCGAAGGAGTATCAGCGCGAGCGTTTGTTGAGGCGATTGCGGAGAGAGGACAAGCTGTGGAAGTTCAACCCGGGCGACCTGAAGGAGAGGGCGCGTTGGGACGACTACATGGAAGCCTACGAGATAATGCTCAACCGATGTTCTACTGAAGCGGCTCCCTGGTACGTAGTACCGGCCGAGAACAGGTGGTACCGAAATCTCGTGATTGGCGGGCTGATCCGAGACACCCTCACCGAAATGAATCCCGAGCTGCCCGATCTTGATTTCGACCCCGCCGACTATCCACCGGAATCGATCGTTTAGGTTTGCGTGTCTGCATTCTGCTGCGCCATGAGCAGCGCCTGGTCAAGCGGTTTGCGACCAGGCTGTATCCTTTCAAAGCCCGCAGACCTTTCCTGAAGTTTGTCGCACAACATGTTCGTGTAGTACGTGTTGGCTGAGAGGCCACCGACGAGAGAGACGCGTAGGGGAACGCCGTCGAGACCTTCTTGTGCGATGCCGATCTGATCTGCCAGTACACCTGTTTGCTGTTCGACAATATTGATCGCCTCGGTGTCGCCTGACTCTGCCATTCGTATCACCGCTGGCGCATGGTCCTGGATACGTGCACCTTCCGCGTAAGCACTTTTGAGCAAGGCGGTTCGCATGGACGTTGCAGACTCCCGCTCAAGTATGGTTGCGAGTGACGAACTAACACCTTTGTCGTGACAGTGCGCAAGGTGCTGCAGCAGCGCGCGTCCTATCGCAAACCCCGACCCTTCGTCTCCCATCAGATATCCCCAGCCGCCGACCACTCGTTCCTCACCTGACGTGCTTCGAGCGAATACCACCGATCCCGTTCCAATCACGACGGTCAGTCCGGCAGCGTCTCCGTGGGCCGCGTAGTGAGCGAGCTGGATGTCGCTTATCACCCGAATGCGTTGGACCACGCCCCGAAAGCCATCGAGTATTGCTTGCTCCAACTGACCGGCACGCGAGAGATCCAGGGCGCCCGCTACTCCCGCCACGAGGCTGGCATCTCGGGACGATCCCAACTCCGAAAGCGCCCGCTCGACAGCACTCGCGACACGCCTACCGGTAGTCTCCACTCCATCCCGCCACAGGTTCACGCCTGCGCTTTCGAACTCCACCTGGGTCGATCCACTGCGTCCAACCAGCCGGAGCCGTGATCCTCCGGCGTCGATTCCGATAAACACGCGGTTGGTCATGTCGGCGCCCGGAGAGTTGTGGTATGACCGATGCCGGCGTGTACGTCGCCGATCGCAACCGGTCGACGCACGTCGATGGATGCTGATGAGCCTCTGAAGGTCGCGTCAGTGTCGGGTACGATGCGGCGGGCGATCCAACCCGCAGCGGTGTCGGTAACGGTCCATCCTTCCCAGAATCCGTGGGGCTTCAGGCGGGCGTATACGGCCGGCGGACCCCATGCGGGGGTGGAGGGATGTCCGATTCCGCTTACTACAGTCGGTACAAAGCGAGCGCTGCTTGGCTCTCTGTCGCCGAGTACCGGAAAACGCAGGCGACCTGCGTGAACCCTTTCCCATCGCCACGTGCTCATGTCGCTTCCGAAGTCGGTCGCAAGACGCGCTACAGCAAACTCCAGATAGTCAGCCCATTCGGCCCCACGATTCGGAGTGCCGGGCTGGTTACTTCCCGCGTCGCGCGATGCTATTCCCGGCCATCGGCCTTCAAGCTCATAGAAGACTTCGGCCCACACGTTGAAAATCGACGCAGCGATGCTGGCCCGGTCATACGAATAGTCCCAGTTGCGCAGGTAGGCTACAGCATCCACCACCAAGGGCCCTTTTAATGAGTCGGTCATCGATAATAGGACCGGTGTCGTTTCTGCTGCCCAGAGACTATAGGTGTCATTAAACCACTCGCGTGGAAGAAACCCCGAACTTTGGGCAGTCAGCGAGTCTAGCCGTCTTGTGAAGTGCTTGTTCCAGGGAGACTCGGCGATGGTCGCAAAAGACTCGGACCGCGCCGTGTACACGCCGTCGCCAAGAAAAGACGGAACTCCGTTCGACATGATTACGCCGCCTCCTTTGAACAGACCGAAGGTACCGGGATCTTGAGTAACTATCTGAAGCCAGTTTCGGGCGTCGGTCAGCGCGCTGAGTCCATTCCATGAGACCAGCAGTTCCGTTGAGTCAGGTTCGGAAGACGATCGCTCGTCCCACTCCAGCACCACG
>JAHHLP010000044.1 GCA_018679295.1 Rhodothermia bacterium | reverse complement strand
GAGTCGCACCCCTCGACCGCGTCCTCTGAATGCGTATTGTGCGGTTCAGCTCGGTCAGTTGTCGACGAGGCGTGTTCTTGTTTGTCGAAGCAGGCGCAGTGCGTCACGGCCGATTTGTCTACCTCGTTCTCGGGAGCGACGGACGAGCTTTCTCAGGCGCCGCGAGTACCGGGTACGTCGCGATGGTGGAATCCAACCGGCTCGGTGAAACTCGAAGACCAGATACCTGGCAGGATTAGGACCGACGTTCCGCATTCCGTGCGGCGTTCCCGCTGCGAAGAAGATCACGCCATTCTTTCCAACCTGCTGTCCATCTGTCTCGACCTCACCCTCCAATACGACGATCGCGACGTCGTGAGCATCGATGTGCGCATCGTACCCTGCTCCCACCTCGAGTCTCGTCACGTGACATTGCAATCGTCTCAAGTAATTGGTCGCTCCTTCAAAGACGCGGCCGGTTCGAAACTCTGACTCCTTGTCATTGGGCCAGTACGCTTCAAGATCGATAACCTGACATTCAAGCTCTGGCACTGCATCTTCTGTCTCGTTGCGCCACTTGAACATGACGTAGTTCGCGCTTTGCGTCGCCGATGCTCGAAGAGTATGCAACTGATGTGCCGGGTAATACGCAAACTGCCCTCGTTTGACCGAATGATGCTCCTCCTCCCCGTCATTTTTTAAGACGAGAGTGGCCTCCCCCGACAGCATGATCAGCAGTTCTTCATCGTCGTGCGCGTGCGGTGGATGCGGGACTGTTTCTGCAGCAAGCGCCGATGCATGGCAGCTGATCCGATCCAGGTTCGGTGTTGAACCCCTGAAGATCGGGTGGACTTTCCAGCCAGTCTTCGGATTCTCTGCAAGAGGGACTTCCAGCTTTCGGATCCACGCTGAGATGGAGGGCAATTCGGGATCAGCCACAGGAGGTCTGGAGAAATTGTTAGCGGGTTTCGAGGAGTTCAGCGAGTTTGCCGAGCCACGGACGACGAGGCACGGTGGCCGTGGTGTTTCGATAAGCCGAAACGGCCAGTCCAGTTTCGACAAGTCCGGCATTCTAATCGGCGAGTCCGGCGAAGCATACTGCAGGAGGAGTGCCAACCGTTCGCCGAAGTTATTCTCATTCTCTGATCCGTGCCAGAGACGACCGTCGAAAAGAATCATCTGGCCGTTCGTGAGCTTGGGGGTAACGAGCTTAGATTCAGGGTCCATCTCCTGGGCCCATTCAAATGCGCGCCCGCCAGTGGTCTTCCACCGTGGCACTCCACGTTGCGCGGCGACCTCCTGAATTGACTTACCAAAGCGGTGGCTGCTGGTGATCAGCTGCAGCGACGATTTCTCGTTGGTATTGCGGATGCCAATCCAGGCGCTGACAGTGCGCAGATCGGATCCGGACGTCTCGATGTCTGTATGCCAGGGATGAACCTGTCCGGGCCTTCGGCGAACCACCGTAGCACCCCAGAGCATGATGTCTTTTCCGAGCATGGTCTGCACATGATCCAGGATTCTCGGATTGGTCGCAATGCGAAAAAGCGGACTCGAGGTCGACGCATGTCCCTTGTGCCATTCGGAAGGTGGTTGCTGTTGTCCAATGGAATCGACTAGCCCGACGATGCGTTCACATTGATCCGGAGAGAATACTTCGAACGGCCCCGCGAAGCCGTACCTTTCAAAGTCGGCCGGCGTGCTACTAGTCAATTGAGTTGCCTGCACTGTGAAAGGGACCTCGTTTTCCTACAAGAAAGCCATCTGACAACATTTCACGCTATACAACGATGAAAAGTATCAAATCCACGTTGAAGTTGTCCCTTACAGCTCTCGGTATGTTATGTATGGCGGGCTTGGCCTTTGGATGTGCGGCGGAGTGTGTAGTGGAATCCTCGGCCGTCACAGAGATCGATCGGCAACGTGTCCGGGCTTTGGAGCGGTCGGACGTCGACGGTCTCTCCGCGATCTATGCCGATGGTGCCGTGCTGGTTCACGCCACGGGTCGCGTCGAGAAGTCGGAGGACTTCTTGCGGAGGATTGAAAACGGCTCGCTCGCCATTGTCAGTGTGGAGGATCTCTCCGAAGTCGGAGCTGAAAGTTTCGGGGGCGCGGCCGTCGCGTCGGGAGAGAGAGCGATGAGGGTCGTGATATCATCGGACACGCTCGATTTCAAGTACCGTTTCTCGTCGGTGTACGTTGGCGACGCGATGTGCAGGCCGCGCCTCGTTCATTGGGGGGCCTGGGGTCTGTAATCGATGTCTAGACGGACTTGCGAGCTGAGCCCCTCTGGCAACTACTCGTGAACTTTCGCGTTCTTTTGGACATCTGGCCGGATCAGTCGCAACTCGGCCCGGTGGACCTGTGCCCGTAGCTCAGCTGGATAGAGCATCTGACTTCGGATCAGAGGGTCGGGGGTTCGAATCCTCCCGGGCACGCAGAGGCTCCGGCTGGCATCGTGCTGGCCGGAGCTTATTTGTTTCCATGTGCTCAATCGGACGTTCACTATCCGGTCGCATTTCTTTGCGAGGTCTGCCGAGCCATTGATCAGCACCGAAGAGTCCGTAGTTATCTGAGTTTCAATACTACGAGTTAACGGCACAACTGCCGCCTGAATTTTATCTTCGACTGCCACTCTTCTGTTGCCCACACGAGGCGAGGGCGTGGGGGCAAAGTCAATTCAGTCTACTGAGTTGGGCAGTATGCGCAAAACCCAAGTCAGGGTGAGGTCGTCCGATATTTATTCTATTATTGTGATTGGCTCTCCTCGCTTGGAAAGCTAGAACCCAGGATGCATCATTAGTTTTGGAGACAATGCGTTCATACCGGACAACATTGGTGGCAATAGCGTGGCCATTGACAATGGTAGTGGTCGCTCTTGTAGTCTGTTTATCATGGGACATTGCGCCCTATCTGGTTTTTCGTGACCCAGCGTCAGTCACAAACTCGTCTCCATTCATCGGAATTGCCTCAAACGTCGGAGTGATGTTCTGGCTCACGGGGGGATCTGTTTGCATCTTCACATACGCAGTGTGTCGAAATGATTCCAAGGGAGCGGAAAGCTTGCGATTCTTGAAGGCAGCCGGGATCCTCAGTATCGTAATGATGGCTGATGATCTATTTATGCTTCACGAATCCGCAGGTGATTTCGTCGACGGTGCCGAGAACGGGCTACTAGTGGGCTATGGAGTAACTCTCCTCTGGATACTTATTCGCTTTCGCGATGTGATCCGGAGAACGGACTCCTTGATCCTTCTGGCTGCACTTCTGTTTCTCGGGCTGTCGGCAGCTGTTGATCTCATGCAGCCGCTCGTCCAGCGCAGGATAGGAGAGTGGCGTATCCTCATCGAGGATGGTGCCAAATTCGTTGGCATTGCCTGTTGGTCCAGTTACCTTGTGCTCACCTGCAAGAAAGTTGTAGTGAACTCTCACACATTTGCATAACCACGTTCGGACTCGTGCCACCCTTGATTGCTGGTTTCTTCTAGGTCTGGTTCGCGGGCGTAACATTTGCTTGTGTTTTCTCTCTCAACACGGCCGAGAAAGATGAGGCGAAGTTCCTTTCGCCGACGAAGGATGAGCAACAATGCAACTACGAACAACGCCGCACCAAGCATCTCCATTAACTCCTCTGTGATAACCAAGGCATGGTTCGCGAAGTAGTATCCGCTGTCTCGGTACTCCGGCTTCACTGTGGAGGCAAGCTTTCCCTCGAGCAACTCCAATCCGAGTGCTCCACCGACGAAGAGCGCTCCTGCGATAAAGGTCAAACGGCGTGGCAGGTCAGGCATTCTTCGGACAAAACGGTAGTACGCAATCCCGACGACACCAACCAATACCGCACCCGGTATAACCCATGCAAATCGAAACCACGAGTAATTTCCAGTGATTCCTCGTATAGGCCTATTGAGCCTTTCATGCAGACTGGCGACTTCGTCAATCGACAGCACTAAGAATAGAACGGCAATTCCAACGTAATAGTAGCGATCCAGAGTTACTGATTCTGAAAGCGCCAGACCCAGTGCAACAATTGAAACGGCCAATAGAAGAAGTGACGAGAAATATGTCGGGATGTTGTTTTCGCCATGTAAGTCGAACTCTTCAGTGAAAGCTGCCAAATGCAAGTCGGGAAAAGCAGTCTGCACCATTGCCGATGAGATCCCGAGTAGGGCAAGAGTAGCGATAGTGGCGAACAGAATCTTGGCGACAAGGTCGACCTTGATTAAGATCTCCCGGGTGTTCGCGGAAGGCAGTCGATCGAGAGGCTTCATCGTGCGATCAAGGCAGAGATTTGCTGGTAAACATTGAA
>JAHHLP010000088.1 GCA_018679295.1 Rhodothermia bacterium | reverse complement strand
AACCTATCGTCCTCGCCTTGAAGTCAGGTTACCTGGCGGGAGGAGGCCGGCTCGGCTCCTCTCTGTCCGCCCTTACGGCGGTCGTGTTGCTCCACCTGGCATCTACACCCTTCAGACGCGGCGACGGGGACTGGCCGGATCAAATGAGTCGCATTTTGGACCGGTGCGACCAGTTGCTCGGAATTGGCGAAGGCAAACCCGGCACCGCCCGACAGGCGGAACGCCAAACAGATGGGCGGCCGGCAACATCGACGTCCGAGCACGAGGAACGACCCATGCAACCAGGTGGGTATCAGGAGCAGCATGACGCAAAGCAGAAAACCGATGTAAATCCTCTACCCGGATTAGAGTCGCCAGACAGGTTCGCGCCTGCGATGCCGGCCAGACCCCCATCGTCTCCCCCCTCGGGTCATTCACGATCTTCCGACCCGATGGAGAAAGAGCTGCTCTCCCGTGCGCTCGACGCCGACTACGTGGGCGGCTTGCTTCGCTCTGGGCGGACGCTCCCAACCGCTGATGTTGATTCCGCTGCCGTCACGATCACGTCGGCCGAGATCGTAAAGCATCGAAGCGGGAAACGATTCGTTGTCGCATACGGACGCGAGGGCGATGAGTCGGACCTCATCGGAAAGGTGCGCCTGAAAGGCGTGAACCGGAGGAGCTACAGGGTCATGCGGGACTTGCACGATCTCGGATTTGCCGCCGGTGCCGGTCGCTCCTTCGCGGTGCCGCAGCCGTTTGCAATCCTCGACGAACTCAACATGACGCTCTACCGAAAGGTCGATGCCGGTTGCGCTACCGATGCCCTCTTGACCGACCGGGGAGAAGACATGGCGTGGCGGATCGGCAGAGGCCTGGCATCCCTCCACACCGTGCGGGCCCTTACCGACAGGCACCACACCGTGCCCGAAGAGATCGCGATCCTGACCAAGTGCTTCAACCAGTTTCGCAACGCGCATCCGGACCAGGCAGACCGGGCATCCGACATTCTTTCCCGCTGCAGACATCTGGTCTCTGACACCCCCTACTCACTGACCGCCATTCATCGGGACTTCCACCCCGAGAATGTCCTGGTAGATGGCCAGCAGGTCTACATCATCGACTTCGACCTCTATTCCCTTGGCGACCCCGCGATCGATGCCGGGAACTTCATCGGTCATCTTGTGGAGCTGGGAATCCGCAACTACGAGGATCCGGATGCCCTCGATGGTCTCGTCCGTGCGTTTCGCGCCGGATACCGGGATGCCGATGGGCCAGCCGATCGTCGGCGCATCCAGAGCTTTGCCACCCTGACGCTTGCACGCCACATCTACCTGAGTACCGTGAGGCCGGGTCGGTCATCCACGACAGAAACGCTGATGGCCTGCTGCGAGCGACGGCTGCGGCGGGCCGCGGCAGCATAGAATGGCAGATTAGTCCAGACCGATTTGACCCCGCAACTTGATTCGGTATCAAAAGCACCCCCACCACTTCCCAAACTTTCGAGTCAATGCACCGGCATCAACACCAGTCGGCGTCCCACGCCGCGCGCTCGCATCTTCCAAGTAGCATGTGGTTGCGGTTGTGGCTGCTCGCGACAGCGGTCTCAATCGTTGCACCACCATTGTACGGTCAGGACGCCAATATTCGAACGAGCGTCGAGAAAACCAGCGGCTCCTCGATTCAGGTTGCGGCGGGCTCCGATGACGGCATCTCCGTGCGCGATACCCTCGACGCGTTCAGCGAAACGTCGTACGTCGGCAGCCTGCGCGTGATAGGTGTCTCCGACAAGTCGGCCGAGCTGGCGTTCCTGGACGACCACCTTCTCGGATCACGCGCGCAGGTGGCACTCCGGCAGGGTGATCCGCTGTATTTGCGATTCGAGCGACGGCCGGGAAGGGACGGGCAGCTCCGTCGTCCGCCACCTACATCCTTGGCCATCAACGCCGAACTTCAATTTGCAAGCGTCTACGACTCGAACATCGACCAGGACGACGAGCCCGTGTCCTCCTACGGGTTAGTACCGGCTGCCAGGTTCATGGTGCGCTCCTCACGTGAGGATCCCATCCTGTCGGGAACGTATGTTCTTGCCCGACACGACTACTCCAACTCCGAGCGCTGGACGCGTACGAGTCACATGGGTGAGTTAGTCTTTGAGCCCTCTTTTTCGGGCATTGTTCGACCACAGACGTCTGGTCAGATTTCAATCCGCGGCTCTTCCGAGGATCGCGACGTATCCAATGAGTACCGAGTAGATCAGGAGATCGAATTTCGTTTCACCCGAAACCAGCGCCTGATTTTGTATGGCGCGATGGTGTGGAAGAAGGTCCCCGATTCGCCAATCGACGACGCCTTCAAGCCGCGCACGGGTGTCGTGCTGCAGCAGCGCGGAGAGGATGGCCGCCGATGGGAACTCGATATTCGTCGTGAGTGGAACGAGGAGCAAGAGACCCGAGGCGAATACGACCGGTGGAAGATTGAGACCTCGTACCGTTTTCCGGTGTCAAAGGCGATACAGGCCAGAGCTCAGGTTGAGTACCGCATCAAGTCCTATCGGGACCGGTTTGTCGAGATCGAGGAGGAGGACTATCTCCGGAAGGACAACCGCCTTACGATAGGAGCCTCCGCGGTGAGCGAGATCGTCCGCAACGTGTCCCTGCAGGTTGGATACCGCTTCGAGACGCGCAACTCCAACGACCCCGACAAGCTCTTCAGCGCGCACCTGATGATGTTGATGCTGGGGTATCGGTTGTAGGGGGCGTCGGGGGTCATGCCCGCGTAGGCGGGTACCCTCGGTAATCGTCATTCCCGCGGAAGCGGGAAACCACAGGCTACCTCAGCGCAATGATCGTCATTCCCGCGGAAGCGGGAAACCACAGGCTACCTC
>JAHHLP010000545.1 GCA_018679295.1 Rhodothermia bacterium | reverse complement strand
GACCTATTCCACGCCACGACACCTACGAGGGCAAGGATACCGGCCAGCAGCGAAATGCCGGACTGAATCGCCGCAATCTTCCACTGGGTCGAGGCAACCGTCGCTATGACGATATTCTGATCAGCGTCTGAAAGCACACGAACATCCAGCGTCTCTTGTCCCTCCAGTTGCTGCATAAGACTGTGAGGCAGGGACATCTTTTCTCTCGTCAGAAGCGAACCATCCTGGAGTTCTACCGAAAGGCTGACATAGCCATAAGTCACGTCGGCGCGATCGATTCGTTCGTATTCCGTCACAGTTGCGATTGCCGCCTCGCCATCACGCAGCGTCTGGAACACGTCGGAAGCGACGTTTGCCTGGTTGACGGCCAGAAACAGCAGGCCCGCAGGCACCAGCCAAGACGTCTTCGCGAGCAACACTTGAAACCGGCTCGGTTGGGTTTTCTCCATAATCCTCACGCGAGAAACAGGTAGGGTTTCCAGCAGTCTTCGACCGACTCGACGTAGTCTCGGATGAACATCACGTGTGATGGCCGGAACGGCTTTCGGGCAAGACGCATCCGGGCCTCATCCGGAGTTCGGTTCCCCTTTCGATTGTTGCACGGCACACATGCGGCGACAAGATTCTCCCAACTGTCTTTTCCACCGCGCGACTTTGGTAGGACATGATCGATTGTCAATCTATCCCGCGAGTGACAGTACTGACAACGGAAGCCGTCTCTGCGTATCACATTCTTCCTGGTCAGCATGATTCGTCGATACGGAACGCGGATGTACAGGTTGAGCCGGACAACGCTTGGCCATGGATGATGCGTGGACGTCGTCCGGACGTAGCGATCGCTCAAGGCCTCGACCAGTTCGACCTTCCTCAGGTGGAGCAGGATCATGGCCCGCTTGACACTGCAGATGGTCACCGCACTGTAGTCACGGTTCAAGATGAGCACGTGACCGTTCATGACGAAACCTCCAATGAGATTTCGCGCGGCGGAACCGTCGCCTCGTCAGCGCTGCCTGCTATATCAAACCAGATTTGGAAATTTCGGCGCCCGTATTTGCGTAATCGGAGGGCCGTGGCTCTCGGTCGATTGGCTCGGCTTTGAACCAGACTGCCTCGTTCGCGCTTTCCTACCCAGCCGGCAATCGATCGTTCCGTAAGAATTCAGCGACCTATTCCGCCGACTGTTGTGCCAAGGCGGGCGGCGATTCCAATCGTGCGAGATCACTCCAATCTATTTCACGCTTCCACTCAGATTGCATGTTTGAACGTCTTTAGTACCCCTCATATGGCGCCGATAACCATGTTTGGCAGGTCAGCAGCCTTCAGACCCCCGGGGAAAGACAAAACCGGCGATCAGATCGAAATCGTTCCCCTGAACCACAGCTAGTACCGGTACGTTGTCCGACGAATCCATCTCGATAGCTCTACGCGATTCGGCCTACCAGCACATCCGTCCCTCTGCGATAGTATTGGGAATACTGCTGGCTACGCTGTCTGTACTATTCGTTTTCGTCCTCGACGCTGATTCTGTTTGGGTATTGACACCGCTGGCCGCGGGGGGATCTGCAATACTCATAGGACTATCGCTGCTGCTTCAGAGGTTCGAGCTTGAGCGATGGGCCCACCCCCTCAGCGTTCTCGTCGTAGTCATTGGACTTGTAACGTCGATTGTACATCTCCACTTCTATCCCGAGCCGCGCCAGACAACCAACCTCATTCTTGTCGCTATTGCGGCTGGCTTCCTGATTTTCTCTAGTCGGTGGTTTAGTGCCACGATTGCGTTGATTATTGTCGGCTGGATCGACGTAGTTCGTCATGCTGCTGACAACGACACATGGATGCACTTTGGTTTTGCCCTTCTGGGCGCGGCACTTCTATCTACGCTGATTCACCTTGCTCGCCTTCGTGAGGTGAAACGCCACATGACGAGCCTCGAACATGAAGAGAGGAGTGTGGAACTTGCGAAAGCGTTGTCGGAATCCGAGCGGGCCTTCAAGGAAGCAGAAGAGGCACGCATGAAATTCGCCGAGGCCGCGGAGGCCGCGCAGCGAAGTGAGCGACGCTACAAGGCGTTGTTCGACAACGTGCCTGCCGGTATTTATCGGGTCGCCCCCGACGGGCAACTGCTGGCTGCAAATGCAGCATTGGTCAAGATGCTTGGGTATGCATCTGCCGAGGAGCTCCTCGCCAAGAATCTCAAGCGGAGCGGTTTACTTAATCCGCAGGCTCGCCAGCGCTTCGAGGAGACGCTGGAGGCAACCGGCGAGGTTCGTGGCTATGAGACTGCTTGGATGTGCCGGGATAATACTGCCCTCTATGTTCGAGAGAATGCTAACGCTGTTCTTGACGAGGACGGCAAGGTCAAGTACTACGAGGGCACGATCGAGGACATTACCGATCGAAAGCGTGCCGAGGCTGCATTAAAGAAACAGGCGCGCGAACTCGCCCAGACTGTCAAAGCGCTGGAGAAAGCCAAGGTTGAGGCGGAGGCCGCGACCCGTGCGAAGGGCGAATTCCTCGCAAACATGAGTCACGAGATCCGAACACCCATGAACGCGGTGATCGGAATGACCAGTCTCCTGCGGGATCTCGACCTGACCCCGGAGCAACGCGACTATGTCGAGACGATCCGGGTCAGTGGTGAATCGCTACTCGCTATCATCAATGATATCCTCGACTTCTCAAAGATCGAGGCGGGCCGCATCGAATTCGAGAAGAGTCCGTTCTCGCCCCGAACCTGCATCGAGGAAGCACTCGAACTACTGTCTGCCAAGGCCGCCGAGAAGAAGCTCGAACTGGCGTACGAACTCGGCGCACGCGTACCCGATCTCGTTCTTGGAGACGTCACGCGTGTTCGACAGATTCTCGTCAACCTCGTTTCGAACGCAGTCAAGTTCACCAAGAAGGGCGAGATTGTCGTCAACCTGGACGCCGAGGCACGCGCGGACCACGAG
>JAHHLP010000533.1 GCA_018679295.1 Rhodothermia bacterium | reverse complement strand
CCATCCATATGGCGCTCGCCGCGATGCTGCTACTGATGGCATTTCTCATTCACGGACGGGTACCGGGTCTCTCGGCGGATGAGACCGCAGCGCTCGGCTTTCTCATGTTCTTCGGCGTAGGCCTTCCGGCGATGCTGATTGGTATTGGTACAGTTGTGTTCTCGCTCCTTACCGAAGGCAGATGGCTGGGCGTACTTACAGGTGCGCTGGTCCTCACAACCATAATGGTCCTTGCGAATGTGTGGACGGGCTTGATCGCTTCACTCAGCTATCTCACTTTAGGTGTTTGGGCACTGGTCCAGCGGGTCCGCGACGCGAAGTCGCTGCGTTGAGATGCTTATGTGGTGGCGCCGACAGGAGCGAACAATTAGCTTGATTCCGAGCCGTAGCTGACGGCGAGGAGCCGGATCCGGCCTGCTGTGCTTCGGTAAACCAGGCACTCCGGACCGTTTCTTACCATGACTATTGATCACCGCTTAGCGCGGAGCGTGTGCAATGCGGTCGCAAGATAACTGGACGATGGACAACGGACTCCCCTGTCTCGACCTCCTCGAGGCCACGCCTGGAATTCTCCGCGCCCTGATGACCGAGCTTACCGACGAAGACGCCCGCTGGAATCCGGCTCCAGATCGGTTCTCCGTCGCCGAGGTATTAGCCCACCTGGCACACTCGGACAGTGATTGCTATCGAATGCGCCTAGACCGCTTCATGGCGGAGGCAAGACCCGAGTTCGAACCCGACGACGCTCAGATGTACCTCGACCTGTACCGCGGCGCCGACCCCAAGGAATCCTTACACAAATTTGTGGATCGGCGAAGGAAGAACATTCAATTCCTTCGCGGCCTGCCCACCGCGGCGGGCGAACGCGTCGCGCTGCACAAGGAGCATGGAGAGATAACGCTCGCAGAAATGTTGAACGAATGGGCGCTCCACGATCTCGGTCACATTCGCCAGATAGCCGAGTTGGTCCGCGCCCGAAAGTATAGGGATGGAGCCGGCGTCCTGGCTACCTCTTACGACCTTAAGCCCTAGCCTCGTGAGCTATGAATATGCTATGGCACTGCAAAGATTATGTCGGCGTCGAAAGTACTTGCGTCGCTCGGCAATCTCGTCGACCGCCGAATGGAAGCATCGTAGCAGATCCCCGCGCCACTCACCTCTCAATCCCAAGACAGATGAAACATCTCCTGCTTCTTGCAGCCCTGGGAGGCACAGTGCTTCTGCCCGGCTGCGGTAAGCCTGACTCACTAGCGGAAGATTCTATCTCGAATCAGGAAGAGATCGTCTTGGCAACCGAAGACGAGTACGTCGCAGCAGAGATCAACCGAGATGAGGCGTCGCTTCGCAGAATTCTTGACGATCGATTTGTCTTTAATTCTAACAACGGCACCACGTCCGGAAAGGAAGAGCTTATCAAGAATGTCCTGAGCTGGAATATGACGGGACAAGAGATTACGGAACGAAGTGCGGTTGTGGCTGACGATACGGCGGTCGTCCTTGGTACAACTGAACTGCGGTTCGCTTCCGACGACGGTGACGAAACAACGTCCCTCCTGCGATACACCGCAACATATGTACTACGTCAAGGGCAGTGGCGTCTTCTAGCATTACACATGGCCAAGCGTAGTTTGTAGATTGAACCGGCATTCGACAACCCAAGTTTACTGAGAGGCCTTCTGCATGGCACCTGAACGCGGAAACGAAATCGGGCGTCGCTCCTTCCTGCGGTCGGCGGGAATTCTAACCGCCGCTCCGCTCCTTGGCGGCAGTGCCACACAAATTGTCGCACCGTCCGCAACAGCAACAACGGCACCGGCGGTTGGGCGCCGGATGCTCGGCTCTTTGGAGGTCTCCGCTGTAGGGATCGGCGTCCAGAACATGAGTCGGAAGTACGAGACGACGGTACCGTACCGCCCTGAAATGATCGAAGTGATCCGGGCTGCATTTGACCGCGGCGTCACCTTCTTCGACGCGGCGGAAGCGTACGGTCCGCTGGAAGTGGAACGGATTCTCGGCGAGGCGGTGGAGCCATTTCGAGACGAGGTTCAGATCGCAACCAAGTTTGGTTGGATCGTCGACCAGGAAACGGGCGAGCGGCGGCCGGGTCTGAACAGCCGACCCGAGCGCATCAAGCTCGTTGTAGAGGGGATGCTGCGTAGGCTACGTACGGACCGGATCGACCTCCTCTACCAGCACCGAGTAGATCCAGAGGTGCCTATCGAGGACGTGGCCGGTGCAATCGGAGACCTGATGGCAGAGGGGAAAGTGTTGCACTGGGGCCTCTCCGAGATGGGTCTGGGGACGCTGCGCCGAGCGCATGCCGAGCTCCCGGTTACAGCCGTTCAGAACGAATACTCGATGCTTTGGCGCGGGCCCGAAGAAGAAGTGATCCCGACGTGTGAGGAGTTGGGAATCGGCTTCGTTCCATGGAGTCCTCTCGGCGTACAGTTCCTGACGGGCTGGATCGATGCGAACACCCGCTTTGCATCCGGTGATATCCGCGGTATCGAACCCCGCTTCTCGCCGGAGAACCTTTCGCACAACCTGGCACTCGTGGAGACGGTGCGGCGGTGGGCCGAGCGCAAGGGCGCTGCCCCTGCTCAGATCGCCCTCGCGTGGCTGATGGCACAGAAGCCTTGGATCGTCCCCATCCCCGGGACGACACAGATGGCACATATGCTCCAGAATACCGGCGCCGCCGCGATCCGATTCACACCTTCCGAACTTGCGCAGTTGAACGCTGACGTCCGAGCTATCGAGATTCGTGGACAACGTCTCCCGGACTTCGTTCTGGCTTACTCCGGCGTCGAGGCCCCCCCGAAGAACTGAGCATGAGCCGTACTCTCTCAATCGCTCGAGTCGCAATGACTGTCGGCCTTGTCGTGAGCCCGGCGCTTGCGCAGGACACCATCGAGGCACGCCCCTACCCGGTGGGGAATCCGGTTGGCCTGCCCGTAGAATCTGGCCCGGACCAAGCCTTCGAGGCCACCTCGTCCAACGTCACCGTCTATGGAGCCGTCTACTCGGCTGAGAGCTGCACCTACGATGCCGCGCGGGGTGTGATCGTCGTGCCAAACCGCGGCGTCCCGCAGCAGGTCCGGACGAATGACGCGTGGGTGTCGCTCATTCGCTCCGACGGGTCCGTCCACACGCCCCGGTGGATCGGTGTTCAGCGCCCAGACCAGCGCCCAAGCCTCACGCCCCCGCTCGTGCTAAATGAACCGCTGGGTAGCGAGATCGCGGGCGGCTTGCTCTACATTGCTGATCGCGATGGCGGGACAGGTCCGGATGACCCAAGCGTGGCCGTCGTCCGCCGGTTCGACCTCAGGACGGGCACACCGAGCGGTGAAGTCCGTATCGAAGACTCTCCGTGGATCAACGACGTTGCGGTTGACACCGACGGCACCGTTTACGCCACGCAGACGGGAGATCTCGGCGCCGACCCGAATCCCGCGACGTTCCGTGTTTACAGGATTGCTGCAGACGGCGCGACGTCTGTGCTCGTGCAGGGTGCCCCGCTGCACCAACCGAACGGCATCGCGTTCGACCCGGACGGCGACATCGTCGTCGCGAATTACGGTGACGACGCTGTGCTGACGTTTTCAACAAATGGTCGGCTAATTCGGACAGAGCACGCGGCGCAGGCGGGCGGCGATGGACTTGTGATAAGGCCGGACGGGACGAAGTACGTGAGTAGCGTCTCGCAGGGCGGTGTTTCTCGCATCCGCCCGGGCGAGCCGGCTGTACTTATCGCACGCGCTATCCCGGGCGCGGCGTCGATGTGCCACGACACGGGAGCGAACCAGTTGGTCGTCCCTATGACCGCGAACCACGGACTCGCGTTCGTGCCTCTCGAATGACCAGGGCTCTTCGCCCGATTGTGGGAAACCAAAACCGAAAGTCCACGGGAAACACGTCGTCAAGCGCGCAGGTGTACGTAACGCCCATCATCTTCAGAACCCAGACTGCGTTGGGCCAATGAAGTACTTATTCGACGGCAAGAGACCGAGCATCGACCCAACAGCCATTGTAGCTCCAACTGCGGTGATCAGCGGTGCCGTTACGATCGGGCGTCGTGCATATATCTCATTTGGCGCGGTGATACTCGGAGACGAGAGTCCGGTGACGATCGGAGAACAGGCCATCATCCGCGAGAATGTGGTAATACGTGCTTCGAGGCAACATCCTGTACGCGTCGGAGACTACGTACTGGTAGGCGCACGGTCGGCGCTCTATGGCTGCACGATCGAAGACGAGGCGTTCCTCGCAACGGGCGTCACGGTGTTTCATGGAGCCCACGTTGGTCGGGGCGCCGAGGTCCGCATCAACGGAGTCGTGCATGTCAACACGATGCTGCCCGCAGTGACTACCGTGCCGATTGGGTGGGTTGCGGTCGGGAATCCGGCCGATGTCCTACCCCCCAGCGAACACGACCGCATCTGGGCTATCCAGGAGGCGTTGAACTTCCCGCAAACTGCTTACGGTGTCGAGCGCGGCCTAGACGGTCACGTCAGCATGAGAGAGGTTACGGAGCACGCGATTCCTTCAAGGACTTCACTCGTCTGGCAGGAATTGCGGGACTAGTCATAGGCCAAAAACAAATCGCTGGCTACCGAATGGGTGTAGATAGGAAGGCGACCGTTGGCAACGCGAATCTCGGCACTCCAGTCGGTGTGGTTGCAGCCATCTGGCGCTACCCGGTCAAGTCGATGGCGGCTGAGTCTTTGGACGAAGTCGACCTGACCTGGCACGGCCTGACAGGTGATCGCCGATGGGCGTTCGTGAGGGATGGCGTGGAGCGAAGCGGATTCCCCTGGTTGACCATCCGGCAGCGATCCGACATGTGCCATTACAGGCCTCGGTTCAGCAACCCTCTCGAGCCTGACAAATCGCCTGTGGTCGTGCGCACGCCAACGGGACTCGAGTTCGACGTCGTGGATCCGGCGCTGGCAGAGGAACTCGGACACGGTGCCCGCCCAATCAAACAGGATCGCGGTGTGTTTGATACGTTCCCGGTATCGCTCATCACGACGCAGACAATCTTTGAGATTGGAGCGAAGGTGGGTGCGAAACTCAGCCCGCTTAGGTTTCGACCCAATCTCTTGATTGAAGCCGCGGATGAAACCCCGTTTCCCGAGGACGAGTGGGTTGGTGCGGTCCTTACGGTCGGCGACGCAAGCATGCGGATCGACAAACGTGACAAGCGGTGCGTGGTGGTGAACGTGGATCCCGCGACGGCCGAGTCCAAGCCGTCGATTCTGCGGACGATAACGACGGACCGTGAGAAATGCCTCGGCGTATACGGCACGACGGTCCAGCCCGGACGCGTAGCCGTGGGCGACTCTGTCTTGTTGTTAAGTAGACAATAGTCTGTGCTGCCGAAAAACGGTGCGTGCGTCGACCAGTCACGAGTATTCAGTGCCGGCGTGCGCGGCAGATCGTGCGCGACTTTTGCACTCGACTTGTACATTGATCGCAACTCCATGCGATAGCGAGGAAAATCGAAGTGCTTACTCGACGAAAGTTTTTGGCAAGTACAGCCGGCGCAGCATTCGCAGCAACCTCTGGGCTGCCTACCGTTGCACGTAATGCTGGGCCGATGGTCATTACGAATTGGCAGTTTGCCGCTGGGGCCAATAACGCAGCATGGCCCATCCTCGATTCGGGCGGGACCGCCCTAGATGCCGTAGAAGCCGCGATCAATCACGTCGAATTGCTTACCGATGAGTTCTACGTGGGCTACGGAGGCTCACCAAATACCTTGGGCGAAACCACGCTTGACGCGATGATTATGTGGGGTCCAAGTCACGACGCCGGCGCCGTCGGCTGCCTGAAACGAGTGAAGAAAGCGGTCTCTGTCGCGCGTCACGTGATGGAACGTACCCAACACACCCTGTTGGTTGGCGATGACGCCACCCGCTTTGCCGTCGAGATGGGTTTTGTGGAGACATCGTTGACGAATGGCGCTTCCCTCAAGGCCTGGACGGAATGGGCAGTGAAGAACGAAAAGTCAGATGCGTGGCAGCCTGAACGCAGGGGCGGTGGGCAAAAGCCCGAGGGCCATGACACGGTTGGATCTATGGCGATTGATCGTCAAGGAAATATCTGTGTCGGATGCTCTACTAATGGTCGCACCTTTAAACTACCGGGGCGAGTCGGTGACTCACCAATCGCTGGTGCCGGCGCGTACTGCGACAACGATGTTGGTGCCGCTATCGCAACTGGAGATGGCGATGTAATGATGCGCTTTCTCCCAACGTATCACACGGTCGAATTGATGCGACAGGGTGCATCTCCAGAAGAAGCGGCTCGTGAGGCTATACGGCGTATCACAGGTAAGGGCTACAACTTTGACGGGGCGATCGTTGCGCTGAACAAGAACGGCCAGCACGGCTCAGTTCGAATCGGATGGGAAGGCGAGGAGTTTGGATACGGAGTTCAGCGAGGCGGAGAATCCAATCAGTTTAGTGTGGAAGCTATGTGACTACTTGTGGGCGCCTCTGTCCGCTTGCGCTGCCAGCGAGACGGGTCCTTCCGGAGCAAGAGGCCGGACACTGTTCATCGGGTTAGCCGGCGGCTGCTCGGCGAGCCTCAGTCCGCATCCAGCGCATCAAGCATAACCGCCGCCATCGTCCGGGCGCCCACAAAGATCGCTTCATCGTCGGCGACGTAGTCGGGGCTGTGAGGCATCCCCACCCAGCCCTTTGCCTCATTCGACACGCCAAGGAAGAACATGGTACCCGGTGTAACCTCCTGAAATGAACCGAAATCTTCGCTGAAAGCGGGCACATACTGCGTTAGTAAAATTACGTTGCCTTCTCCCAGTACGCCTGCGGCGACCTTCACCGCGCGCGTCGTCAGGTCGTTGTCGTTTGTGACGCCGTAGATCCATCGATCGTACTCGAGCGACACGCGCGTTTCGTCGCTCATCATCTTCAGTCCATCGTTGAGAGCGGCCACGAGCTCTTTCCGGACTTGCGCATCCGCGAGCATGACCGTCGCTCGTACTATGCGAACGTCGTCACCGGAGCGCAGTGTCGGTTGCATCCGTATGTATACGGCGTCATGCGGTACGCTACCGAACGAATCCTCTGGCAGTACCGTGCTGTGCGACGCTATGCGATCGCGCACGCGGTTCGCCACATCGTCAATGTCTCCGGTCCCGCGGATCGTAACCGTCAGTCGATCTCGCGACGCCATCATGCCTCCGGGCGTGGTCGCGACCTGGCCGATCTGAAATGGAGCCGTGTGCACAGCGAAGATGGCGTGGGGCTTGAGCGTTGCAAAGACATCGTCGCGCAGCATTGCGTTCGCTCCAGACGCCGTTTCCTCTGCCGGTTGAAACAGGAGCATGACCGTACCGCCATACTCACCGCGGATGGATGAAAATCCCTCCGCCAGCGCAAGAGCGATCGTCGTGTGTACGTCGTGTCCGCAGATATGGCGGACTCCGCGTTTCTGTGACCGGTAGTCAACCGGATCTCGATGCTGCGATCGCACCGCATCCATGTCCGCCCGAAACGCGACGACGCGATCACCCGGAAGCGTACCACGCAGGGTCGCAACTACTCCGTATCCGCCGATGCGTTCTCGAACGTTCCATCCCAACCCTTTCAACCTTGCGGCGACGAGTGCGGACGTCCGCTCTTCCATGCCGGAGAGTTCCGGATTGCGGTGCACGTCGTGCCGGATCTCAATCAGCTCGGCCCGCTTCGATTCGATCGCGTCGACAAAGGCTTCCATAGCTGCTGTCGCTTGGCAACGAGCGCCGGAGGGGTACCCCGCGGCGAGTGCAACGACGGCCACAACGGTGATCAACAGTCGTGTCTTTGCGGGCATAGGTGCCTGAAACGGATAAGGTGTGCGGCTGTTACCGTCCAATCATGCTGACGGTTGCTCAGCGGTCGTGACCTGTTGGCAGAATCGGGTTTACAGGCATACCTTTCG
>JAHHLP010000045.1 GCA_018679295.1 Rhodothermia bacterium | reverse complement strand
GCTGTTCGAGGGAGAAACGATTGACTTTCTAATGCATCGCAACGACGGGGAGCAGCAGACGGTACGCGGCACGATCGTTCGCTCCGGCTACGTTCCCCACCAGGAGGCGTGGCAGCGCTACGGACAGGCGTACTACCAGCGCCAGATGGCGATGCAGGGATACGGCGCCGGCCAGCCAATCATCGAGGTGGGCGGCCAGCTACGATTCTCGCTGCCTGGCCAACCCGTATTTCCGACGCTCACCGACGACTCCATCCTCAAGCCCACTCTGCATTGGCTCATCGAAACCGATCGCCCCGGAACGACCGCCGCCGAACTGACCTATCTGACGGGCGGAATGCGATGGGAGGCCGACTACAACCTGGTGGCACCCGAAAACGGCGACGAAATCGAGATCACGGGATGGGTTACCATCGACAACAACTCCGGGCGAACATATGAGAACACGCGGCTGAAGCTCATGGCGGGAGACGTGAGCAAACTGCAACCGGCCGTCTATGGCGCGGCACAGTTCGCGGCAGACGAGGTTGCCGCGCGGTCCATGGTCGCTCCCGTTTCCGAGAAGAGCTTCGACGAATACCATCTCTACAGCATCGCACGGCCAACGACCCTGCGTGATCGGGAAACCAAGCAGATCGAGTTCATGCGCGCGGATGGGGTCAAAGCCGAGCGTATATACGTGTACGACGGCGCGTTTATCGATCCGAACCGATACCGCGGCTGGAACATCGAGTCCATCCGTCAGGACCGCGGCTATGGGACTGTGTCGAATCCCAAGGTCTGGGTGATGCGGGAGTTTGAGAATGCGGAAGACAACAACCTCGGGGTTCCGCTGCCCCGCGGCCGGGTGCGGTTCTATAGGCAGGACGGTGGAGATCTCGAGTTCGTCGGCGAGAACATGATCGACCATACGCCGAAGGACGAAACCGTGCGCGTCTACACCGGTAACGCGTTCGATCTTGTAGGCGAGCGCGAGCAGACGGACTATCGGATCGACAACAGCAGTGACTGGCTCGACGAATCGTTCCGCATCAAGCTACGTAACCACAAGGAAGAGCCGGTCGAGATCGTCGTCGTCGAGCATCTTTATCGGTGGGTAAACTGGGAGATTCGCAACGCGACGATGGCCTTCGACAAGACCGACTCGCGAACGATTGAGTTTCGCGTGGAGGTGCCGCCCGGGGAGGAGAAGGTGATCACCTACACCGCGCATTACACCTGGTAGCCGCTCTAGCCGGGGAAAGGGGCAACCGTCTCGCGACAGGACAGCAATCTTCAGACAGGCGCATCACGTCATCGGATGGAGAATTGCCCTCGCAGTTCGTGTCGGGGAACTCCCCACCGCCCTGACATGACTCCCACTGTACGTTTTCGCATCTTCAGGATCGCGAAGTGTTAGGATGATTCGACCGGTCACAAGCCGCTAGCGCGGAGGGTAGAAATGAGCAACTATGTCGATGATTTGCTAAAGGAAGTCGCTGCCAAGAACGGAGGAGAATCCGAGTTTCAGCAGGCTGTGCACGAGGTGGTCGAGTCTCTTGATCCCGTGTTGGAGCGGCATCCGGAGTACGGGTCGGCCAAGATTCTCGAGCGGATCATCGAGCCCGAGCGCGTCATCATGTTTCGCGTGCCCTGGGTGGACGACCAAAACAATGTGCAGGTCAATCGCGGTTACCGAATTGAGATGAACAGCGCGATCGGGCCTTACAAGGGTGGGTTGCGATTCCATCCATCGGTCACCCTGTCGATCCTGAAATTCCTCGCCTTCGAGCAGGTCTTCAAGAACGCGCTGACCACGCTGCCGATGGGCGGCGGCAAGGGCGGGTCGGACTTCGATCCAAAAGGGAAATCGGACAACGAGGTGATGCGGTTCTGCCAGGCCTTTATGGGTGAGCTGTACCGCCACATTGGGGCAAACACCGACGTCCCGGCCGGAGACATCGGAGTAGGTGGGCGGGAAATAGGCTACCTGTTCGGAGCCTACAAGAAGTACGCGAACGAATTCACGGGCGTGCTGACGGGGAAGGGGCTGAGTTGGGGCGGATCTCTGATTCGACCGGAGGCGACCGGGTATGGCGCCGTCTACTTCGCCGCCGAGATGCTGCAAACGCGCGGCGAAACGCTCGAAGGCAAGCGGTGCCTCGTATCGGGCAGTGGAAACGTTGCCCAGTATACCGTCGAAAAGCTCCTCGACCTCGGGGCCGTCCCGATTTCTCTTTCGGACTCAAACGGCTACGTCATCGACGAAGATGGAATCGACCGCGACAAGCTCGATTTCGTGATGGATCTCAAGAACGTGCGCCGAGGCCGGATTCGCGAATATGCGGACAAATACTCGAACGCCACATACTCAGATCTTGACGCCGGCGCCGATCACAACCCGCTCTGGAATACGCCTGCCGACTGCGCCTTCCCATCGGCCACGCAGAATGAGATCAATGGGGTCGACGCCGACAATCTTCTAGAAAACGGAGTTCACGTGGTGGCCGAAGGGGCCAACATGCCTACGACTCCGGAAGGAATCGACCGGTTTGTGAACGCGGGGATATTGTTCGGTCCGGGCAAGGCGGCGAACGCGGGCGGCGTTGCCGTTTCCGGCCTCGAGATGGCCCAGAACAGCATGCGCTACAATTGGACGCGCGATGAGGTCGACAAGAGGCTGCGAATCATTATGCGAGGGATTCACAAGTCCTGCGTTGAGGCGGCGGAGCGCTTCGACACGCCCGGCAACTACGTCAACGGAGCCAACATCGCCGGCTTTCTGAAGGTCGCGGATGCGATGGTGGATCAAGGCATCGTCTAGGCGCCTGGTCGTCGAGTTGCGGCGCGACGTGGTACTTCCAGAGACCAGTCGCGGCCACCCCCTCGCGAAACGATAGCTACGTGCGGGCCGGCTGCGCCCCCGGAGTCAATCGGAATGAGATTGCAAACGTGCCGGACCGGCGACGCCGGGCGGTACGAGAGTGTATCTTTGATGAGCAGCGATTCCGCCCAACTCTGAAAGGTGGCAGTTGTGAGCGCACCACGCGCCTCCACAGGATTCATATCAGAGAGCCTTCAGGGGTTTCAGGACCTGATGTCGCATCGGGTCATGGATATCCTGCTGGTATCAAGCCCCTACGAGTCGTTCATACTTTCGGAAGACGGTCAGCTCAGCGAACTGCTCGTCAGCCAGTTCCTGGAACTCAACCTGTATCAATCGCCGGGGATTGCACGGCTTTCGAACGGCGCCAGCGCACTCGCCCTGGCGCGCTCCGAACCGCGGTTCAATCTGATTATTACGACGGCAAACGTCGGGGACATGAACGCGGCAGAGCTTGCCCGCGAGGTCAAGGAGTCGCGCCCCAACATCCCGGTGGTTTTGCTGGCCTTCAACAACCGGGAGCTGGCCAACTTCCTCGCGCGCAACGACACCTCCAGCATCGACCGGATTTTCCTCTGGCAGGGCGACGTCCGGATCCTGGTTGCGATCGTCAAGTCGATCGAGGACACCTGGAACGCGGACGTCGACTGCGACCTCGGCGGTGTGCAGGTCGTCCTGGTCGTCGAGGACAGCATCAAGTACTACTCGTCGTTCCTGCCCATCATCTACACGGAGGTCGTCGACCAGTCGCAGCGGCTAATATCCGAAGGCGTCAATCTCTCGCATAAGATCCTCCGAATGCGGGCGCGTCCGAAGATCCTGCTGGCCACGAGTTTCGAAGAGGCGTGGGGGTACTTCAGGCAATACTCTGAGAACATACTCGGCATTATCTCAGACGTCGAATTTCCCCGAAGCGGCGAGGTCAGCAAGACGGCGGGCCTTGAGCTTGCCCGTCAGGTGAAGAAGGAGTGGCCGGACGTTCCCATCCTCCTTCAGTCGAGCCGCACTGAAAACGACAGGCTTGCGCGCACCGTGGGTGCGGACTTTCTCGTCAAAGGGTCGCCGACGCTTCTGACGGATCTTCGGCGATTCATGCTTGAGAACTTCGGCTTCGGCGACTTCATCTTTCGGACGCCCGAGGGTGTTGAGATGGGTCGGGCACGGGACCTGAGGTCGCTCGAGAAGCTTCTCAGAACCGTCCCAGCCTCATCGGTCGCTTACCACGGGGAACGAAACCACTTCTCGAAGTGGCTCAAGGCGCGTACCGAGTTCGAGCTGGCTCACCGCCTCCGGCCACGAAAGGTATCCGACTTCGCAACCGTCGAGGACCTTCGGGACAACCTCGTCGAGTCGATCGCAGCGTATCGAAGAGATCGCCACCGGGGAATTATCGCCGACTTTGACGCAGACAACTTCGATGCGGTCGACAGTTTCTCGCGCATTGGCGGCGGATCGCTCGGCGGGAAGGCCAGGGGCCTTGCGTACGCGAGGCACATGCTTAGCCTCTATTGGGACGAGGAGAAGTACCCGGGAGTTCGCATAGCGGTCCCATCCGCAGTGGTACTCGGTACGGACGTATTCGACCGGTTCCTGAAGGACAATGACCTGCGGGACTTCGCTATGAATACGGCCGACGACCGAACGCTCGTCCGGAAATTCATGGCCGCCAGGTTTCCCGACGACGTGAAAAGAGACCTTCGGACATTTCTCGAACACGCGCGCTATCCGGTGGCCGTGCGATCATCTTCGATCCTTGAGGATTCCCAGTATCAGCCGTTCAGCGGCGTCTACGAAACCTTCATGCTCGGCGACACTCTCGCGAAACCGCACAAGCGCTTGCGGCTGCTGCTGAGAGCCATCAAGAAGGTGTACGCCTCTACGTTCTCCGTCGACGCGCGAGCCTACCTCGAGGCAACCCCCTATCGTCTTGAGGAAGAGAAAATGGCGGTCGTCATACAGAGAATAGTCGGGGCTCGACATGGCGACTACTACTACCCCAGTTTCGCGGGCGTCGCGCGTTCCTACAATTTCTATCCGACCGGGCCGATGCTGCCCGAGGATGGAATCGTGTCGGTTGCCCTGGGAATGGGAAAGAGCGTGGTCGACGACGGAAGCGGTGTACGATTTTGCCCCCGATATCCGCGTCATCCGATGCCTTTCACCTCTATTCGGGACATCCTTGACAGCAGCCAGCGCCGCTTCTGGGCGTTGCCTGTAGACGGTAACGAGATGAAGGAGGAACGACTGGATATCGAGGCGGCCGGAAAAGACGGAACGCTCGCGCGGACCGCATCCTCCTACGACATTGCCGACCACACAATCGCTGACGGAACGTCGCGGCCGGGCATACCCGTGGTCACCTTCGCACCGATCCTCAAACACGACGTGTTTCCGCTCGCCGAAATAACACGCGATCTGCTCGCCATCGCCGAGAAAGGGATGGCGCATCCGGTCGAGATCGAGTTCGCCGTCGACATGGATGGAAAACCCGACGAACCGCACGAGTTCGCGTTCCTGCAGATGCGTCCTCTGGTTGTACAGGGCGAGTCGGTCGATGTAGACATCACAGTCTCAGACTCCAGTACGGTGTTGTGTAACAGTTCGACCGTTCTGGGGAGCGGTCGGATCGAGGACGTATGTGACGTACTTGTGGTAGACCCGGAGTTGTTCGATCGCGCCGGCAGCCGCAAGGCGGCGACCGAGATCGCCCGGCTAAACTCCAGACTAGTTCGCGAGGGTCGCAAATACCTGTTGATCGGCGTGGGCCGCCTTGGGTCAACTGATCCATGGCTGGGCATTCCGGTCAAGTGGAATGAGATCTCCGGCGCCCGGGTCATTGTAGAGGCCGGTTTTCGCGACCTCGTTGTCCCTCCTTCACAGGGTACGCATTTCTTCCAGAACCTCGTTTCGTTCCAGGTGGGCTACTTCACGATCGATCCCGGCAGCGAGACGGACTTTGTTGACTGGGACTGGCTGCAGGGTCAGGATGACCTGGCCTCGGGCGAATTCGTCCGCCACCTCCGCTTTGATGACCCCGTTGCTGTAAGAATGAACGGCGTCGAGAAGCAGGGACTAATCCTGAAGCCCGGTCAACAGTGAGGGGTCGGGGGCCGGTCGCCGATGTGGCACGTTGCACATCGTCCGTCTTTGTGAAGTCCGCCTTTTCGCGATCCCCAGGAAAAGCCCTTAAGTCTGACGCGCGGCAGCCGATACCTTCGTTGCTTCCTCTACCCGGGAATGATGTTGGGC
>JAHHLP010000021.1 GCA_018679295.1 Rhodothermia bacterium | reverse complement strand
CTTCGATTCCAACGGTTCGTCGGACACGGTTCGCGCGGTGACCGAGGTTGCGGGGCCCGGCGGCGCCGACCCATGCCCAGCCGGCCCCAACAGCAGCGGCTGCATGATGGGAGAGCGAATCGTCGAAGAACCCTTCATGTCGAGTTCGGCAGAGTGGACGATACCGGCGGAATTGCCGATCACACGATCAGAAGGCTCCATCCCGGCGTTCGCCCCGAACACCTTTGAAATCCGCTTCACCGAGACGGGGTCGCTGGCCTACCAGGGTTTCACGAGCGGTCGCATCGTGCGCTTCCCGATCGAGATATGGGACATCGGTCCCGTTCCTCCCGGAGCAGTCAATGACCCGTCGGACGACCGGCGCATGGCTGTTCTCGCATTCTCGGATGGAGGAAGTGAGTGCGACTTCAACCTCGACGAGTTTGCTCTGAACAACGGGCAGGGACCGACGGTGTCCGATCGCCTGTATGCATACTACCTCGCAGCCGGGTCGTCGAATGAGGATTATGAGAGCGCGGTCAACGACTGGATACCGGCGTCCGAAGAGCTGGGGATAGCGCTTACCGGGGAGGTGCGCGCCTGCTCGAACGGCGCTGTGGGGCCATTCGGCTGTAATGCTGTCGATCTCCTGTCCTATCTACCATTCGAGATGCTCGGCAACTCCCCGGTAAACGACCTGTGGGGTTGGACGGACCCGCAGTCGGGCAGGGAGTACGCGCTCGTGGCAAGGGTGGACGGGCTCTCGTTCGTAGACGTTACTGATCCGCTGAATCCGCAGTACCTCGGCCAGATGCCGACCGAAACCTTTGGAACAGCCTGGAGGGATGTAAAGGTCTACGGCAACACCGCCTACGTCGTCGCCGACAACGCGGGCGGGGGAGGCCTGCAGCTCTTCGACCTGACGCGACTTCGAGCCGTGTCAAATCCTCCGGCGACATTCAACGCGGACCTGGTCACCGGCGATTTCATCGGCGACGCGCATAACATCGCCATCAACGAGGAGTCGGGCTTCCTGTATGGCGCCCTCGCCGGAGGGACGTGCGGCAGGAACGGCATAGCCATGGCAGACTTGGCCAATCCCCTGAACCCAGTGTTTACCGGTTGCATGACGTTCACCGACCCCGCCGTGCAGGTGCACGACCTGCACTGCGTGAACTATGTCGGTCCGGATCTTGACTACGCGGGAGACGAAATCTGTTTCACCGCGAATGAGCAGGACGGGCTGGGTATAGCCAACGTCACGAACAAGTCAAATCCGTTCGAAATCGCGCGGGCCGATTACCCGCTGCTGCAGTATGCGCACCAGGGCTGGCTCACAGACGACCACCGTTACTTCGTAATGGGCGACGAACTCGATGAGACCGGCTTCGGCATAAACACGCGGGCGCTGATCTGGGACGTTACCGATCTCGATGATCCACAGTTGGCCACTATTTGGGAGAGCGGCACCACGGCCACCGACCACAACCTCTACGTCGAGGGCAACGTTGTTTATGCCGCCAACTACGCGTCGGGGTTGCGGTTGATTGACATCTCGGATATTAGTAACCCGCGCGAAATCGGATTCTTCGACACGTTTCCGTTCGACGACGCTGCAGGCTTCGATGGCGCGTGGTCTGCCTATCCGTTTTTTGACAGCGGAACCGTCGCGATTACAAGCAGGAACGAAGGCCTCATTCTCGTGCGGCTGGTGCAAGGTGTCAATGTGGTGGATGCGAAAGAGACGCCTACTGAATACCGTCTTGCGCAGAACTATCCGAATCCATTTAATCCGTCGACGGCCATCGGATTCAGCATACCGGAGACGATGCCGGTTCGTTTAGCTGTATTTGATGTGCTGGGCAGGGAAGTGGCGGTTTTGGTCGATGCCGTTTTGCCGGCGGGCAGCCACACAGTTGCCTTTGACGCGGGCGACTTGCCGAGTGGAACGTATGTGTATCGGCTCGATTCCGGCGGCTTCTCGGAGTCCCGGCAGCTCTCTCTGCTCCGTTAGCAGGACTGGGGATTTGACGCCCCTCCATGGCGCGGATCTGATTGACTTCGGGCAGGTTTGAGCATTAGTTTTCTTCTGTGCGGCAGTAGCTCAGTTGGTAGAGCATCAGCTTCCCAAGCTGAGGGTCGCGGGTTCGAGTCCCGTTTGCCGCTCTGTCCGCGGACGTAACCCCGGCACCCAACCGGGGTTACCGGCAAGGGAAACCAAAGCGGGCGGGGGATTTCATCTTCATGAACATCCGGGCGGTTAGCTCAGCTGGTTAGAGCGTCTGGTTTACACCCAGAAGGTCGGGGGTTCGACTCCCTCACCGCCCACTCATCTCTCAAGGAGCGACGGTCTATTCGCTGATGCGCCGTTCGGTCCTGTGACCTCGTGAGTACGACCAACCGCTTCACCTGCTGTTATCGACGGCAGTGGGCTCGTTACACCAATCAGGAGAGATCGAAGGGATTTCGACTGCAAGGCCCGACCCCGACCTGAAGGCGAGCCGCCCGTTCAAAACGCTACGTTACAATTACCGAGCAAAACCTTCTTGCCATGCGAAAACGCTCAATCTTTTCTATCGTCGTGTTGTTGGTTGTCGGATTCGGCACCTCCGCCTGCGAACTGCGGGATGACACGGCTATCAAGGTCGAGACTTCGGGCGCGGAGGCGGTGCGCCTCGAAGGCTGGGCCTCCGTTAACAACCTTTTTACGAGCGGACGCATGTACTTCGGTGGTCAGCCAGACCAAGAAGCTCTGGTACGGCTCGCAACAGCACAAGGGGTGAAAACCGTCGTAAACATTCGATTCCCGGAGGAGATGGGTAGCGTCGATTTCAACGAACAGGCGGTTGCTGAATCGCTCGGTCTCCGCTACGTCACGATCCCGGTCAGTCCCGGTTCGTTTTCACAGCACGATGTGGATCGATTTGCGCAGGTACTGGGCGAGACCGATGAGCCGGTACTCCTGCACTGCGCCTCCTCGAATCGCGTGGGCGGGATGTGGGCTGCCTACCTTTCGATGCACCGCGGTGTCGAACCTGATGACGCGCTGGAGTTGGGCAGGTCGGCGGGTCTTCGATCAGAAGGCATGGTGGCGGCAGTCCGGCGTGTCGCGGATTTCTAGGTACCCAGTGTAGCCTCC
>JAHHLP010000364.1 GCA_018679295.1 Rhodothermia bacterium | reverse complement strand
CCATCGTACGCCTCGACCGAAAGTACCTCGCCATCATTGTCAGCGAAAACACGCATTGCAAACAACGTTTGTCCGTCGATTTGCGTTGGACCGGCAGATCCGCGCACGACATCACTCGCGCGGGCAGATATCAGGTTCTCCGGATGCGTGCTTGGTTCGCCGTTGATCAGCAGGGTGGCGATAACCGTCATGGCGGAGCCGAACGCGGTCGAGTCGGGTTCCCACGTAGGTCGTTGAGCGCCGGCGGCATCACTCCAGACGTACGGTCTGTCGATTGATCCGGTGATAGCGTCGGGTACAAACGTGATAGGGTCGCCGACTCCGCGGACGCGATCGCGAGAAGCGTCGTAGGCGCGGAACGTAATGGGTTCACCGGACGCATTAGCATAGATGGTGAGAAAGAACAACGACTGACCGCCGACAAGGATGGGGGACGCTACACCACGTATTTCCTCACCTACGTACGCGCCGATCATGTCGCTGTCGTTACCGCTCGTCGCGCCCTCGAGCGAGAGCACGCCGATGACGTTCATCGAAAGCGAATATCTTGCCGGCACGGCCGTCCAATCAGGTCGATTGAGTCCGCTTCCGCTCTCGTACGGAGTGGACACCACCAGCGGCTGCGAGACGCTACCAAGTATTGCGTCGGGAACGAACGATATTTCTTGCTCCAGGTCCTGTACCTCGTCTGCACCCGAGTTGTACGCTCTGAATGTGAGTGGCTCGGACGACCTACCATACACGGTCAGAAAAAACAGCGTTTGGGACGCTACATTCTGCGCAGTGCCCACGCCCCGCACATCCGGGCCGGAGAAGGCAGCGACCATATCACCGGCCCTTGAGCTGCGGGCGCCGTCGGTGAAAAGCGCGGCGACGATGCTCATCGTGTTCTCGTACGCAGCCGGGTTGACCGACCAGTCTGGAATATTTGATCCAGCGCCACTGTGCTCGGTCAGCTGCATCGGCTGCGCCACGGTACCAACGATGCCGTCCACCTCAAACGGAACTTTCTCCCGAAGACCACTGATCGCATCGTCGTCGGCATCGTAGAGCCTAAAGGAAAGTGTGTCTCCGGGCGTGTCGCCGTATACCGTCAGGAAGAAAAGGGCAGCTCCACCAATCAGGACGGGCTGGTTTACTCCTCTGATCTCACCGTTGACGAAGACCGCAAGGCGATCTTCGATCGAGGGCGTCTCGTCAGTGGCGACCGTCCCGACGATACCCATCGATGATTCGAATTGCGATGGTGTCACAGTCCAATCAGGCATGTTGGCGCCCGCCGCTCGCTCTTCATTAAAAACCAAAGGTGCGGAAGGAGACCCGGCGGTTCCGTCGGGAGTGAAGATCAGTGTTTCACGGAGATCGACTATCTGATCACCGATGCCGTCGTACATACGAAAGCGCAGTGTGTCTGCCTCAGCGTTCGCATAGATGACCATGAAAAATAGCTGCTCGCCGGCGAGGAGGGGATGGGCGACGCCACGGACCTCGTTCCCGACGAACGCCGCGAGCACATCGCCCGACCCACTCGATTGGTTGCCGCCCACGTATACGGTCCCGACGATGGTCATCGACGACTCGAACGCGGCAGGGTCAACCTTCCAATCAGGAGCCTGCGCCCGGGCCCCGAAAGTCGTCAGGGCAACGGTCAGGAATGGTAGGAAGATTGACCGAGCGAACTCGGCAAGGCTTCTCGTTCGGTTGATACCGTTCATTTCAACACGACCATCTTGCGGACGTTGGTGTATTCACCCGCCGTCATACGATAGACATAGAGTCCGCTTGCCATTCCCGTCGCGTCGACTCTGAGGCTATACCGCCCCGCCTCATGCTGCTGATCCATCAGCTTTGACACAAGTCGACCGACAGGATCGAAAACCTCGATGGTCACGTGCGAGACCTCTGGCAGTTCGTATCGAATCGTCGTTTCGGGGTTGAACGGATTCGGGTAATTCTGCTTTAGCGCAAACTCAGTCGGTAGCTCTTCGGCATCCTCCGCAGCGGCTTCGCCGGTTCCGACAGTAAGTGAGAACGGCATGCCGGGCGTGCCGGCGATCGCATTGTCGACGAAGTCGAGGGTCTCGTTTGCTTCAAAGATGCGGCCGTTCGCCTCGTCATACACCATGAACTCAATTACGTCATCATCAGTCTTGTCATCGCTGTAGATCATCATGTAGGCCACTGCATCCTCACCCCGTATCCAGGAAACCCCGCGAACCTCGTCGTCGATCGTCGCTGCGATAAGTAATGGACGCCCGTCTGTCGGAAGGCCATCGATAGACAGCCCTGCTGTCATCGTCATGCTATGAGCATACTGTTCTGGCGTGATCGCCCACGACCGAATGTTCTCGTCCGAGTCCGTTAGGGCGGGCTTATCAGGCTTCGTTTTGTCCGGTATGTGGCCCGACGAGCCAGCCGGCAGTTTCTCATCGGTATACGTCATTTTCGCGGAATGCGACGGCCGCGTTCGCCGGGGAGATCTGCTTGCCAGCCGGGTCGCCGTTCCAGGCGGATCGGGGTACGTGATCTGTCCCGGTGCATTGGCTTTCAGGAGGTAGCCGAGTCCCGGATCGATTTGCGTTAGCGATCCCACCCAGGTAGATCCGTCGTACTGCGCGAACTGGAACTGACTCTTGATGAGGTCGTCCGTCGTAGCGCTGAACGACGCCAGCGCGTCGTTGATAGAAATCGATGCCTGACCGCTGTATCCGATCCAGTTCCATCCAGCAACCACATCGATCGGGTTCGACGCCACCTCAATCTCGTCCCCTGAAACGACGAGGGTGTTCGGGTTGGTCGATCGCAGAAGGTACGCGCTGCCCGGTTCGATGTCCGTCAGCGATCCAACCCATGCCCCCAAGCCGTCGTCGTAGATGCTGAAAGCCGTCTGGCTTTTTACGACGTCTCCCGAACGAGGCAGCAGCGTGGACAGCACCCTGGACATGTCCGTGGAGTTTGGCTCTCGGTTTAGTGAGAACCAGGTCCAACCGGCAGCTAGCGCAATAGCCTGCTGCGCCAGTGCGTCGGTTGCGTCCAGTGACAGCGGTTGTTCGGGCGTGCCAAGTGCTGCGCCATTGACGAAAGTGAAGGTGCGCGACGTGCCCGGAAATACGCGACAGGCGGACGCATCGAACACTTGGAACATCACGGTTTCACCGGACGGGTTGTTGGAATACACCGTCAGATTGACGCGGTTTGATCCCGCGCCGACGTCTGACACGCTGGCTACGCCCCGCAGTTCGTTACCTACGAAGGCAGCGACGCGGTCTGAAGGGTCGTCCGAAACCACCCCTTCAACGAACAACTGACCGGTAACGGACATGTTGAATTGAAACGTCGCGGCCTCGACCTGCCAATCCGTGAGTTCGCAAACGGTGTCGACGTAAAGGAGGGCATCCCCAAAGGACGTTGAGGCGCTTAGTGTGTCGCGCGTATTTGGGGTTAGCAGCTCCGCGTTGACGACCATCGAAATTGACCGCTTACCGCCTGGCGGAATCGTACCGGACGCAATCGACGGCGACAGCCAGTCCGGGACGATCGTCAGGTCAAAGGCAGTCTCGTTAAGG
>JAHHLP010000408.1 GCA_018679295.1 Rhodothermia bacterium | reverse complement strand
GCCGTTTTTCAAGGGATACCGTCCGCAGTTTTATTTCCGTACGACCGATGTGACCGGCGACATTGAGCTTCCGGAGGGGGTTGAGATGGTGATGCCGGGCGACAACACGCAGTTTGTTGTGAAGCTGATCGTTCCGGTGGCGATGGAGCAGGGGCTGCGATTCGCGATCCGGGAAGGCGGCCGCACCGTCGGCGCCGGCGTCGTCTCCAAAATCCTCGACTGATCGGGAGGTGGCTCCGCCCATCACCGGCTGTGGTGAATGTGCGCGCCAACCCTAATAAAAATCGATATGGCGAGTCAGAAAATTAGAATCAAACTGAAGTCTTACGACCACAGCTTGATCGACAAATCAGCGGAAAAGATCATCAAGACCGTGAAATCGACGGGAGCCGTCGTGAGTGGTCCGATTCCGCTGCCGACAAAGAAGTCCATCTATACGGTGCTTCGGAGTCCGCATGTCGACAAGAAGAGTCGAGAGCAGTTTGAGACCCGGAGTCATAAACGGCTGATCGACATTCTGTCGACCAGCAGCAAAACCGTAGACGCTTTGATGAAGCTCGAGCTTCCTAGCGGCGTCGATGTTGAAATCAAGGTGTAAGTCATGAACTATCGAATTCGAAAGTACTTCCTCATCCTACCGGCCTTTGCTTTGCTCTTCGGGGTCACCGCGTGTGATTCCGATGACAACGATGAGGATCTCTCAGATAGCGAGGCGTTTGTCGGTAATTGGACCGTCGCATCGGTTTCGGACACCAATGGCGCGGCAGACCTATCATCAGATTTCAACTCGATTGTGGCCCGCTTCAATGCAAGCGGTGACGGATCGATCACAGTTGATGCAATTGACGACACGAATGATGCGGCTGTCGACTTCACGTATTCGGTAAACGAAACGGCGAACACGATCGTGCTCAACATCAGCATTCCGGGCGTGGGGACGATCCCGCTCTCAATGGGATATTCGATCTCGAGCGATGGGGATACGGTAACGTTCACCATCAATCAGCAGAACGCCGTGCTCATCAACAGCCTCTTCGGAACGGCTCTCGAAGGCGCGGTCACGATGACGGTTGTCCGCTCGTAAATGTCAGCCCGGATGCGGGCGTAGTTCATAACGGTGTAGACGATGGCGACAGGACTACTAGGAAAAAAGCTGGGCATGACCAGCATATTTGACGAGGCGGGTGACCAGTATCCGTGCACGGTAGTAGAAGTGCAGCCGAACGTTGTCACTCAGATACGGACGCAGGACAAGGACGGGTACTCGGCAGTCCAGGTCGCCGTGGGTGACAAGAAGGTCAAGCGAACCACGAAGGCACTCCTCGGCCACTTCGAGGCGGCGGGAACGACCCCGAAGGCGCTTGTGCGTGAGTTTGACCTCGGCGACGCAGGAAAAGACGTGGGCGACTCCTTCAGTGTCACCGACGTCTTCGAGGAAGGTGAGGTCATAGATGTCGCGGGTACCTCCAAGGGCAAGGGGTTCCAGGGCGTTGTTAAGCGCCACGGCTTCGCCGGTGTGGGCGGCCAAACGCATGGCCAGCACAACCGCGAACGGGCGCCCGGCTCTGTTGGCGCCTCGTCTACTCCTTCTCGTGTATTCAAAGGCATGCGCATGGGTGGGCGTACAGGAGGCAGGCGCGTGACCATCAAGAACCTGACCATCATCCGCATTTTGGAAGAGCAGAATGTTGTGCTTGTTGGAGGCGCCATTCCGGGTGCAATCAATAGCATGGTCGAGCTACTCAAGCGAAAGTGAATTGTGACCCGGAACAACGGCCGGGTCTGGGGATCGGGAAATGAAAGTCAAAGTTTTCAGCAAGGACGGTAAGGAGTCGAAGCGCACCGTGGCGCTCGAGCCGGCAATATTCGGTATCGAGCCCAACGACCACGCGATCTGGCTCGACGTGCGTCGCATACAGGCCAATGCGCGCCAGGGCACTCATAAGACCAAGGAGCGAAGCGAAACGGTTGGAAGCAGACGCAAGCTCTATCGTCAGAAGGGGACTGGACATTCGCGGGCCGGTGATGCGAAATCGCCTATCCGTAGGTCAGGCGGCCGCACATTCGGTCCTCGGCCAAGGTCTTATGATCTGAAGGTCAACAAGAAGACGCAGCGGCTTGCTCGCGCTAGCGCACTTGCGTACAAAGTGCAGGCCGAATCGCTACGCGTCGTGGAGGACTTTGAATTCGAGCGTCCGAGTTCGAGCGAGCTGTCCGCGTTGATGGCCGCTCATGATCTGTCCAATTCGAAGGTGCTCATTCTTACCGCCGGACTCCAGGCGCCAATCGCGCGGTCAGCTGCAAACCTGCGAAAAATCACGGTCCGCGAAGCCGCAAGCGTGTCGACGTTTGATGTCCTGAATGCTGACACCGTTCTGCTTCAGGAGGGAGGCATTGATGAACTCACACGCGTGCTGCTCGGTAATCCAATGCCGGAAACGGCCTGAATGACAAATAGAAATACGCGACGATGAACAAGGAAGTGCTAATACGGCCACTGGTTACGGAGAAGATGACCGCTTTGATGGAAGAGGGCCACTTTGCTTTCGTTGTGAATAAGGATGCGAACAAGATTGAGATCCGGGAGGCGGTGGAATCGCGATATCCCGGGGTCAAAATCAAAGAGGTTCGTACGATGATCGTTCGCGGCAAGCGTCGCAATCAGTTCACGCGTCGTGGATTGGTTCAGGGGCGGCTCTCGTCGTTCAAGAAAGCGATTGTGACGCTGCAGCCCGATAGCGAGCAGATCGACTTCTTCGAGGAAGTGTAAACGCGAAGGTAGACGCAGACCGTAGTTATGGCGATAAAGAAACTCAAACCGAACACACCGGGACAGCGGCACCGCTCCGTATCCGGATTCGAGACGATAACGAAGTCCGAGCCGGAGAAGAGCCTCCTTGCGCCCATTCGGAAGAAAGGTGGTCGGAATAATACAGGCCGGATTACTGTTCGGCACCAGGGGGGTGGCCACAAGCGCAGGTATCGGGTCATCGATTTCAAGCGCAACAAGCACGGTATCCCGGCGAGAGTAGCGGCCGTCGAGTACGACCCTAATCGGTCGGCCCGTATCGCCCTGCTCGTGTATGCTGACGGAGAGAAGCGATACATCATTGCGCCGAACGAGGTGTCAGTCGGGCAGAACGTGGTAAGCGGTCCGGGCTCCCCGCCTGAGCCGGGCAACTGCCTTCCGCTCTCGGAGATTCCGGTTGGATCGTTTGTTCACGCCATTGAGATGAAGCCCGGCAAAGGGGCGCAGCTGGCGCGGTCGGCAGGCACCTTTGCCCAGCTCACGGCACGGGAAGGAAAGTACGCTATTCTGAAACTGCCCTCGGGAGAGACTCGCATGGTTCCCGTGCGTTGTGTCGCTACTATAGGCACGACGAGCAACCCGGACCACATGAACATCGACCTTGGAAAGGCCGGGCGCAAACGCTGGTTGGGCGTCCGTCCCAAGACACGCGGCGTCGCAATGAACCCGGTCGATCACCCCATGGGCGGTGGTGAGGGCAAGGCCTCTGGCGGCCATCCTCAGTCTCCGACCGGAGTGCCCGCAAAGGGGTACAAGACGCGTAAGAAGCGCAAGCATTCGAACAAGCACATTATCCGAAGAAGAGGAAAGAAGTAACCGACCTCGGTCTTCGTAACAAGTACAGCTATGGCACGATCGCTAAAGAAAGGTCCTTACGTCTACTACAAGTTGCAGCGCAAGGTTGACGAGCTCAACCAGACGGGCAAGAAGAAAGTCGTAAAGACCTGGAGCCGAGCCTCGATGATAACGCCGGACTTCGTGGGCCACACATTTGCGGTCCACAACGGCAAGCAGTTCATACCGGTCTATGTGACCGAGAATATGGTCGGTCATCGGCTTGGCGAGTTTGCACCGACCCGCAGTTTCCGCGGTCATGCAGGCTCGGCGGTCAAGCGCTGATTAGAACTGCTGCGCCATTTGCAAGAGAGAATCATGGAAGCGAGAGCCGTCCGAAAACATATAAGAAGTTCGCCACGCAAGATGCGGCCGGTGGTCAACGTCGTTCGGGGCAAACGAGTACCCGAAGCACTTGACATACTCAATTTCCTCCCGCAGAAGGTGACCGGACTTGTCAAGACTACAATTCTGTCCGCGGTTCACAATCTAATGGATAGGAATCCTGACGAGCGTTTTGACGAGGAGTCCCTGGTCGTACGAGAGATCCGGGTGGATGCAGGAGCAATGTTCAAGCGCTACCGACCCGCACCGCGTGGTCGCGCGCAGCGCATTCTTAAGAGGACCAGTCATTTGACGGTGGTGGTATCGACCGCCGATGAGGACGAGGGAGACGAGTCGTAGCAGAGGCGTCGAGCTCAAGAAATACAAAAACACGCAGGCAACACATTGGGTCAGAAAACACATCCGGTCGGTTTTCGCCTCGGAATAATTCGAGGCTGGGATTCGAACTGGTACGCCGAGAGGGATTTCGCTGGCAAGCTGGTCGAGGATCAGGAGATCCGCGACTATCTGAACGCGCGGCTCAAGCGAGCCGGTGTTAGCCGGGTCGTCATCGAGCGCACGCCGAAGCGCGTCATTTTGACGCTGCACACGAGTCGGCCGGGCGTTGTGATAGGTCGAGGCGGAGCGGAAGTGGAGAAGCTCCGGGAGGAGCTGAAGAAGCTTACGAGCAAGGACATCCAGATCAACATCAACGAGATCAAGCGCCCTGAGCTCGATGCCAGCCTTGTCGCGCAAAACATCGCTCAGCAGCTTGAAGGCCGCGTGTCTTTTCGGAGGGCAATGAAGCAGTCGATTACGGCAGCGATGAGAATGGGCGCCGAGGGAATCCGCATCAAGGTTTCGGGACGGCTCGGTGGTGCGGAAATGGGCAGGACGGAGCAGTACCTGGAGGGCCGGGTACCTTTGCACACGGTCCGCGCGGACATCGACTACTCGGAGGCTACGGCCTTCACGATCTACGGCACGACTGGTGTCAAGGTTTGGATCTACCGGGGTGAGATCCTCGGTAAGCCGGACTTGAGTCCGAACGTCCAGGCGCAGCGCCAACAGTTGCAGCAGATGCAGCCCGAGCGCACCGCCCGCGGCCGGCGCCGACGCGAAAAATCAGGCCGTGCCAAGAAGAAGTAAGCAGAGTCACGAAGAAATTCGAGAGACGGAGAGTAAGCCATGTTAATGCCGAAGCGCACCAAGTACCGCAAGATGCAGAAGGGCCGCATCAAGGGTAATGCGGGCCGTGGTACGGAGATTTCGTTCGGGGACTTCGGGCTCAAGGCGCTTGAGCAGGGTCGGATTACGAGCCGGCAGATAGAGGCGGCTCGTATCGCGATGACGCGGCGCATGAAGCGAGCCGGTAAGGTGTGGATTCGCATCTTTCCGGACAAGCCCATGACGAAAAAGCCTGCAGAGGTTCGGATGGGTAAGGGTAAGGGCTCCCCGGAATATTGGGTGGCTGTCGTGCGCCCGGGTCGCATCCTCTTTGAGGTGGGCGGAGGCATTCCGCGCGACCTTGCGGCTGAGGCAATGCGCCTGGCAAAACACAAGCTCCCGATCAAAACCAAAGTGGTGACCCGCCCGGATTACTCTGGAGCGTAACGCGACATCAGAAGAAGACGATGAAAGCAAGGGAGATACACGATCTGAGCCGGGATGAGATTGCTGAGCGCATCCGCGAGGAGAGCGAACAGCTTCGCGCGCTGCATTTTCAGCATGCGATCGCGGAGTTGCCGAATCCAATGGTTCTGCGGCACAAGCGACGCCTCGTGGCGCGACTCAAGACAATCCTGAATCAGAAAGACGAAATCGGCGGCCAGGATCGCCAATAAGAAAACGGTAGTTGGTGAGGAAACGGAACACGGCTCACCAAGCCGCGCAAGCAAATGGAAACCAAGACGAGAAAAGTTAGAAAGGAGCGAGTCGGCTTAGTCGTTAGCAGCAAGATGGACAAAACCATCTCTGTTTCGATTCGACGCCAGATCAAGCACCCTATCTATGGCAAGATTCTCAAGAGATCATCGCAGCTGATGGCTCATGACGAGAATAACGACGCCAATGAAGGCGACACGGTACGGATAATGGAGACGCGCCCCTTGAGCAAGAACAAGAGATGGCGGCTCATTGAGATCATCGAGAGAGCGAAATAACGGACGCATTGTCGCGTCATCTGTGGAAGCTGAAAGGCGTAGAGAGAAGTCATGATACAGCAAGAGAGTCGACTAAAAGTCGCAGACAACAGCGGTGCAAAAGAGGTTTTGTGCATTCGTGTGCTGGGCGGCAGTGGACGACGCTATGCACGGATCGGCGACACGATTGTCGTCTCCGTTAAGTCTGCCATTCCGGGCGGAAACGTCAAGAAGGGAGAAGTGTCGCGTGCCGTGGTCGTTCGAACCAAAAAGGAGTTCCGCCGAGCTGACGGATCGTACATCCGCTTTGATGAGAACGCAGCCGTGCTGTTG
>JAHHLP010000274.1 GCA_018679295.1 Rhodothermia bacterium | reverse complement strand
CCGTCATAGAACACCCTTCTCCAGCCCAGCTGGTAAGCGACGAGTTGACACCTCGCCAGATCGTCGCAGAGCTTGACAAGTACATCGTCGGGCAGGACGAGGCCAAGAAGAGTGTGGCGATCGCGCTCCGGAATCGTTGGCGTCGACTGAACGCGGCTGACGATATGCGGGAGGAGATCATGCCGAACAACATCATCATGATCGGTCCGACGGGCGTCGGAAAGACCGAGATAGCACGGCGACTGGCCCGCCTGGCCGCAGCGCCCTTCATCAAGGTCGAGGCTACAAAGTTTACAGAGGTCGGGTACGTCGGAAGGGACGTCGAAAGCATGATTCGCGATCTGTGCGACATCGCGATCAACATGGTCCGTGAAGAGCACAGCGTTCACGTCAAGGACCGGGCAGCCGAAATGGCTGAAGATCGGATCCTCGATCTCTTGATACCTCCTCCGAGCTCACAAGGAGACCTATCGTCGACCGCCGGCTTCGTGCTTAAGAGTACTGACCCGACGACCCCGTCGGACGATGATGACATCCGCGACCGAACCCGGCAGAAATTTCGGGAGAAGCTGCGCAGGGGTGAACTCGACGAACGCGAAGTGGAGATCGAGGTGCGATCCGACCAAACTCCGATGCTTCAGGTCTTCGGGCCGATGGGTATGGAGGAGATGGGTATGAATCTTCAGGATCTGTTCGGCAGTCTTGGCGGGAAGAAACGAAAGAAGCGCCGCGTCCCAATCGCAGAGGCGAGAGAGATACTGGCGCAGGAAGAGGCGCAGAAGCTGATCGACATGGACAAGGTCACGAAGGACGCCCTTGACCGCGTTCAGCAATCCGGGATCGTATTTATCGATGAGATCGACAAGGTGGCGGCCCGCACCGCAGCCGGTCGCAGCGGACCTGATGTGTCTCGAGAAGGCGTGCAGCGGGATCTGCTTCCGATTGTTGAGGGATCAGGTGTGATGACCAAATACGGCTTGGTGAAGACCGACCATATTCTCTTCATTGCAAGCGGAGCATTTCACGTCGCGAAACCCAGCGATCTCATTCCAGAAATGCAGGGACGCTTTCCCATTCGCGTAGAACTCGATTCTCTTACCGAAGAGGACTTCTACAAGATCTTGACGCAGCCCAAGAACGCTTTGCTGAAACAGTACCGCGCCTTGATGCAGTCGGAGGGCGTCGACATTGATTTCACGGACGACGCCGTAAAGGCCATCGCGCGTACTGCCGCCGAGGTTAACGAGCAAGTCGAGAATATCGGGGCAAGGAGACTGCACACCGTGCTCACGACACTGCTTGAGGATATTCTCTTCGAGGTGCCCGATACAATCCGTGATGATCGCATTACGATCGATTCCGAAACGGTGCATGCCCGTCTGGCCGAGATCGTCGAGAATCGCGACCTCAGTCAGTACATACTGTGATGGCACCGGCACACTAATTACTCTCATCGGGCAGGTTCAACGTCCGCTCTTGAGTCCGACGGTTACAATACTCGAATCGAACTCCAGCGAGGCTCAGCAGCGCTGGGCGAAGCTGCGGACTTCTTCCTCCAATCGACATGCCTTCGACTCTCTCGCACTCGTTGCTCGCCTCACGGCAGCTCAGTCGATGGAGTCCCGCGCGATCTTCGTAAACGAATCGGGTACCGATCTAGCCGCATTCCTTGCTACGTTTCGGCGCGTCGGCCCATTCTTCGAGGTCGTGCCTCCCCGACTCGTTCCGTTCAGTCCGATGGTCTTGCGGAGTAGTCCAGAGGATCCTGATCCGCTATCAAATGCGGTCGCGGCACTGCGCGCTCACCTGGTGGACCGATATCACAGGGTGGTCATCACCCTGCCGCCGGAACTGGAAAAAGCAACGGCACTTCTGGGCCCCGGATGGAAGTCGGATTCCCTCAAAACCTACGTTCTACCCCTTCAGGAAACGTCTGTCGATGTCACGACGGACTGGTCGGCGAGTACACGACGGCTCTATAGAAAACATGCGCGGCAGCTTACTGTCGACGAGGACCCCTCTGCGACATCGGCAATACTCGCCTTGTGGATAGAGGCATACGCGCGTTCCGGCACGCCATTGGAGATCGACACGAAGGCGATGGAAGACACTGTCGCGTGGCTACATCATAACGCCGGATGCAGGGTGTTCTCTGCGGTGCGCCCAGACGGAGGCTTTGAGGGCGGACTGGTTGTCTTGATGGACGGCGATACGGCATATTATTGGATTGCCGGCAGCGTCCCCGGGCCTGCCATGACGGTGATCCTGGGGCGCGTCATTCAACTCTTGAAAGCGGAGGGTGTTACGGCGTTCGACTTCCTCGGAGCCAACACCCCGTCGATTGCAGAGTTCAAACGACGATTCGGTCCACAACTGATCGAATACCCGAGACTCATCGCTTCACGCTCCCGCATATTCGAAGCCATGCTGAGCGCGAAACACTCGCTGTCCGAACGAACAGCTTCGCTTTGAAAGTATCCCGGACCACCGTCAATCAGCGAGGTCCACTTCATCTAGCGTGGCCTGCCTTCGCGGCCGTTGCTCTGTCGCTCGCCATCTGGTGGTTCCGTTTCGGCTATGAGTGGGCATGGGGTGATCAGGACGAGATCGTGCCGTACCTGCTGCACCTGATCGACGACAGTGTTCTCGCCGCGGACTGGTTTGTTCAGACTCAGACAGAGTCTGTTGGAGTGCGGACGCCGTTCGTGTATCTCCTGCGAATCGTGTCGTTTGTCTTGTCGCCGTATGCTGCTGTCCTCGCAATCTTCGTTCTTTCGTGGGCGGCCATCGGATGGTCGATCTACGCTATTGCACGACTGCTATCCGCCAGTCGACCGGCGGCCGCGCTGGCTGTGGTCATCGTCCTGGCTCTAACACCCAAGTGGACACTCGGGGGCAACGACGTGGTGTACTCCATGCTCGTACCGGAGATGGCCGCATGGGGTCTCGGACTTCCGGGGTTGCTGGCATTAATGCAAAGACGGTTTGTCCTCGCCGGCGTCCTCATCGGCTTTGCCGGCTGGATTCAGATTCTCGTGGGTCTACACCTCATTCTGGCGCTGGGCCTCGGCTTGATCTTGACCGCCTATTTGTCGCGCGACAACAGCTGGAATGACCTTACTCAGTTTATCGGGGTAGGTGTCGCCGTCTTGTCACCTATGCTGCTGATAATCGCCCGCCAGCAGCTTGCATTCACCGCCCTGCAAGATCCTGATCCAATCTGGATTTTAACTGAGTTCCGCGCGCCGTACCACTATATGCCGACCGAATTCTCGCCACAGTCCTACATCAAGTTCGCGATGGTTGTGGCGGCCGGAGTCTCGGGATTTGTGTGGATGAGGAAGAACGGACACTGGAACGACGCTTTGAGTATAGGGCTCGGAGCAATTGTAGCCATTGCGGCGTCGCTTCTGCTTGGTCTTGTGTTTGTCGAATTGGTACCGGTTCACTTCGTCATCAAACTGCAGCTGTTCAAGCTGTCAGTTGTCGCCAAGGTGCTGCTGCTTGCAACAGCGTGTACGGCGCTGGGTCACGCCGTGTTTACAAGGTCACGTGTCCGGGTATCGTTGTCTGCCCAGATTGCCGGTGGAGCCATCGTGATCGCGCTGCTGGCTGTTGCGGCCGCGAAGCGTGTCGGCCAGCCGACGCCGCGCATGACGGAGTCGGTTGAGACGTGGGCACGATCGTCAACTCCGGCGAACGCAAAGTTCCTGATTCCACCATCGATAAGCTCATTTCGATCCATGGCGGAGCGCGCGATTGTAGTCAACTACGCCGCTACGCCTTTCTCGCCCGACGATCTCGTCGAGTGGTACCACCGCATCACAGCCATCGCACCCGTCGGCGCAGACAGGGTCGGGATTGAATTGAAGACGCGGCTGGACGCGTCATTCCACCGGCAGACTGAATCCGACTGGTCTCGCCTCGCAGAGCAGTTCTCGGTCGATTATCTTGTAATGCGGCAGTCGGATGCCGCGCCACTTCCCTTCCGCGTTGCATTTCGAGATTCCGTGTGGGTTGTCTACGATCTATCTCTAACGGCTCCACCCTCCTGACAGGGTCGATCGTAGTAAGTCCGCCGCCCCGCTCGGCGCCTGCCACTGTCTAGAATGCGAGACTTCTTCAGACCCGTTGCCACGCTGCTAACAGGCACCGTTCTGGCGCAGGTACTCGTCTACGCATCCCGACCCCTGCTGACCAGGCTTTTCACGCCGGAGGAATACGGCGTCCTGAGCTTCTACGCCGGAGTCGTCGCGGTAGTCGCGTCATTTTCAAGTGGGAAGTTTGAAGATGCACTCATGCTTCCAGGCGATTCGCGGCAATCGTGGTCGCTGGCAGCAGCTTCGATCCTGATGACATTGGTGACGGCCGTCGTCATGGTCGTGCTTCTCCCCTTTCGGTCCGCTTTGGAGCCATTGGTATCGAGCCCCCTCGCCCTCGAGGTCGCGATGTTGGCGCCGGTCAGCGTGGTCTTCATTGGCGTTGCCCGAACCTGTGATGCATGGTTGACGAGGAATAGTCGCTTTGATCTGGTTGCTCGCGGAAGAATCAGCCATAGTGCCGTGACGGTTCCTTCGCAGATCGGGGGCGGGGCAGCCGGATGGGGCGCGTACGGTCTCGTTGGAGGACTAGTACTGGGCCAGGCAGCCCAGGCAATCTACTACGCCAGGAAGGCCGTCGCGGTGAGCAGAGCAGCTGGACTTATCCGACCCACACTCCCATCTGTGGTTGCAACTGCACGTCGATACCGGCGATTTGCGCTATTGGGTGCCCCTGGCACGGCATTGAACACCGCGTCAGTTCAGCTTCCGGCCCTCTCACTTCTGTTCTTCTTTGACGCCGACGTACTCGGCAACTATGGTGTCGGCTATTCGGTTTTAGCCGTCCCGATGACACTACTTGGATCGGCCGTCGCGCAAGTTTACTACGTGCGAGCAGCCGACGCGATGAGGTCGGGCGACCTCACGGAAATAACCCTTGAAGTGTTTCGTCGACTGGTCGCCCTCGGGTTGTTTCCGATCTTGTCCGTAGCAATCGCAGGGCCGGAAATCTTCAGATTCGTTTTCGGCGAGTCGTGGTCCGATGCTGGACTTTACGCCTCTTACCTTGCGCTTTGGGTGCTGCTCGTCTTTGTCTCGTCTCCCCTGTCCCGGTTATTCGACCTGCTGGAGAAGCAGCGTGAACTGCTTCTCTTCAATATTGTGCTGCTCGCCACGAGAGGAGCCGCGCTGCTCTTCGGCGGCGTATCCGGGGACGCCAACCTGGCAATACTCTTGTTCGGCGCTGCAGGTGCGCTTCTGTGGCTTGTCCACACAATCTGGATGCTTCACCTTGCCCGGGTTCCTTTAGGCACAGCGTTGTCGGCAGTTTTGCGGTACGCCGGCTACGCCATTGTTCCGGCAGCCGCCGTCGTCGCATCCAAGTTGTTTGGCGGAGACTTTGTCACGACACTCGCGGTAGTTCTTAGCGCCGCCGGATACTACCTAATGTTAATCAAGTTGGAGCCGCATCTCATCCTTCCCGAAAGCGAACCGGACCCCGGCCAGCACAATGATTAGGATGATTCATCAGCGAGGCAGGCCATGGTTCCGCTCCGGCAACACATGGGTCAAGGGATTCGCGTTCTACGACGACACCTTGTATTCCGGAAAAGCTTTCGCGGACCTGGCTATGCACGCGGGGCCAGAGCTTGTCGATATGTTGCCGCGTCTTCGTGGGGAGTTTGCGCTGGCGCACCAGGAGTCGAATGGATCGTACGTGCTAGCCGTTGACCGCATCAGGTCGATCCCGTTGTTCTATTCTACTCACCCGGAGCCTGCTGTGTCCGACGACGTCGATTTACTCGCGTCGGATTCGGCAATACCGGAGCCGAACGACCATCTCAAGCTTGCCTTTCTGCTCCAGGGCACGACCCTTGGTAACGGTACCCTAAGACCCGGAATAAAACAGGTACGAGCCGGTGAAGCAGTACGGCTGACGGCTGATGGCGCAAACTCGACGTACTACTTCAGTCTTGCACAGCGCCGGGATGATTTGGCCGGGCTGAGCGAGGATGAGCTGACTCGTCGCGGAACAGCGGTAATCGAGTCGTCCTTTGAGCGAATGCTGCAAACTGCGCCGGGACCCTGTGTCGTGCCGCTTAGCGGTGGTCTGGACTCTCGACTTGTGGCCGCCATGCTTTGCCGCCACGGAAAGAAGGATACGGTGTGCTTTTCGTACGGCGACTCGTCGTCGTTTGAGGCCGGCTCAAGTAAGGCTGTTGCGGAGAATCTGGGACTACAGTGGGAGTTCGTCGACTACTCCCATGCGAAGTGGAACGCGTGGGCCTCGTCACCGGAGTTTCGTACGTATTCGGATTTCGCTTCGCAGCACTGCGCGATCGAACACGAGCAGGACTGGCCCGCCGTTCGTCAACTCAACCGTCTCGGAGTTATAGACGAACAGGCAATGTTTGTACCCGGCCATTCGGGCGACTTTCTGGCTGGCAGCCATCTACCTGAAGCCGCCTTCGGCAATTCGCACCAAGGAGCGGTCACCGACTGGATCATGCAGAAGTACATGACACAGTGGCCCACGTCACATGTAGAT
>JAHHLP010000539.1 GCA_018679295.1 Rhodothermia bacterium | reverse complement strand
CGATCTTCTTGGCCTTCAGCAGAAACGCAAGTTCCTTGTAGTCGATCATGCCGAATGCGGCAACCATAATGATCGAAGCAAAGATGGGAATCGGAAGGAAGTAGAAGAGAGGAGTCAGGAAAAGTAGCGTCAAGACGATTAGAATAGCCGCGACTACATTCGTCATTGGTGTCCGGGCACCGGCCTGATCGGCGACGGCACTTCTTGAGAAGCTTCCCGAGACCGGAACGCTTCGGAAGAACGAGCCCACGAAATTGAGTGCGCCGAGGGCAAACAGTTCCTTGTTTGCGTTTACGGAATAGCGATGCTTGGCCGCGAACACTTTTCCCAGCGAGATTACGCTCATGAACTGGACGAGCGACAGCGTGATCGCAGTGGGCAGCAGGTCACGAAGTGTGGTGATCGATATCGCACTAAATTGCGGAGACGGAAGTCCCGTGGGTACGTCTCCCACTATCTCAACCCCTTGGTCGGTGAGTTCGAAGAACCATACTGCTGCGGCGCCGATCGCGACGGCGATCAGAGAGCCTGGAGCCAGAGGCGCATACCTTCGAAGAATCACGAGCATCAGGATTCCTCCTGCCCCTATGGCGAAGCTGAGAGGATGAACCTCGATGATTCGCTCAACGGTTCCGGCGACAAGCGTGAATACGTCCGGCGTTCGCGGCAGCTCGATCCGCAGCAGATTCTTGAGCTGGCTGATGCCAATGGTGAGGGCGGCCGCCGCCGTGAAGCCTGATATCACCGGTCGTGACAGCAGGTTGACGACGAAGCCGAGGCGCGCGACGCCCATCAGCATCTGTATGCCGCCGACCATCATGGCCAGGATGAGTGCGAGTTGCACGTACTCCGCCGATCCAAGGTCGGCCTTATCGGCAAGGCCGGCCGTGAGAATGAGCATATCGATGGCGGTGATGCCAACAGCGAGGTGTCGAGACGTGCCGAAAATCGGGTAAACGATGAGCGGGACCAGCGAGGCGTAAAGACCGTAGATCGGCGCCACGCCGGCGAGTACCGCGTATGCCATCCCTTGTGGAATGAGCATGACACCTACCGTCAGGCCAGCCGTCAAGTCTCCGCGCAGATCGGTTCGGGAATACTCTGGTAGCCACGTCAAGACGTTGAAGAGCCTCGATGCCGTCAGCGGCTTTCCGAAGAGTTGAAGTCGTGATGCTCGCTTTGAGTCGCCCATTCGATGTGATGGCCTCGGCAAAGGGGGTGGCGATTCCCCACAAATCGTTCTAATTCTGAATTGATAGCACTTGTAATGACAAGTTAATCAGAAAGGTCCGAAATTCGGTTGACATTAACGAGAGACTTGTCCGGTAGTGGGACGCTAAAGACCTCAAGTCGGTCGAGCAATTCATGCATTGCCCGCTCGCTGCCCCCCAGCATTTCTTCGACCACCGGAAGTACAGATATGTGATAGCAGCCGCAGTGCGGATGCAGCTTTCCGCTGCTGTCGCGGGCCACGATAGCATCGACCCCATTCTCTCGTGCAAGGAGTAGCCGGTTGAGGTCATCCACAACCACGAACGGCAAGTCGCATGCCACTGCGAGAACCCAATCATGGCTCGCCGCCAGCAGTGATGCATGCAGCCCGGCGAGTGGTCCCTCACCTGGAAAGCGGTCGGCCACACAAGCGTAGCCTTCGATGAAGTCGGAGGGACTGCGTACACTCAACAGTACCTCGTTCGCAAGCGCCCGCACCTCGTCGAGTACCCGCATGACCATGGGTTTTCCGTCCACCTCGTGCCACGCCTTGCTACTCCCGAATCGGCGGCTTCCTCCGCCTGCGAGAACGACACCTGTGACGGGCAGGACGGCTGTCGTTGAGGGTTTTTCGCCGGCCCACGTGCGACGATCTGGCGTGGCAGTGCCTTCTCGCGGTAATTCTACGGATTCCGTACTGCGAGATCTTGTAGAGGCTTTCTTCACCTGTCGGCCGCCTAACTCGTTTGTTGCTCGTCGATCACGTCATCTGCCCAACTCAGAGCGGCCATCATCCCGGGAAACCCGAGAGTGGTGGTCGCAAGGAGAACCGCATGGCGGATCTCTTCGGCCGAGCATCCTGCGCCCAGCGCCTTGCGGCAGTGTGCGTGAACTGCTCCTTCATGCCGCATCCCAACCGCGATGCCCAGCTTTACCAGCTGCGCCGTCTTCTTCGGCAACGGACCAGCCGCCATCGTGGCACTCCCGAGAGTCTTGTAGGCAGCTCCGACATCTTCGTACTTCCGGAGGAACTCGGTGAATCGTTTCGGTAGCTGTGACATCGGTTCACTCTTTGGATTGGTATAATTCGAAAAATGTAACTTTCCCGCGGCGGTGTTGCATCTCGACTTAGACGTATTCCCTCGAACCGACTATCAGCGGCAACGACCGGAGTTCGAGGATTACGAGAATCGCGCACTCCCCACTGGCGAGTAGTACGGCGACTGACAAGATCGAAGCCCACCATTCGAGTAGTAAGGGATCCACTTCAGGATCGCCGCACATTCGGCCCGGGCGCACATACAGGCTCCGTTCTTAGCCGCGACGACTATCTCATCTGGCGGAAGTTGATCGCAACCCCGAATCGGAAGTCAGGCGTTGTGACATCGTACGCGGCAAGTACGAGCCACGGTCCGAAGTTGCCCACCAGCCCGAAAGACACGCTCGGCTCGCTGCGAACCTCATCGGTTCCTTCCTCCGTGAATCGTGCCCCGATGCCGATCGCCGGCTGCAGGGGAGAACGGAACGCATCATAAAAACCGGTGACCCCTGCTATCAGGTTTTCCGGTCCACGCGCTCTTCCAAAGACCTGTTCGTTTATAGCGACTTGAAGCAGAAAACCTCCGTTTGGCTCGACGTACCCCGACATCAGTCCGATCGGTGCCTTCGATCCGCTTCCGAAATAGCCCACAGTTCCCCCAAATATGGCAATTCCGCCCACAGCAGCCGCTCCAGCTAGGGCGGCCGGATATAGTCGATCGTCATCGTCGTCGTCATCATCATCGTTCTTCGGCTTGATCAGGTCGCCGATACCGTCACCTCCGGATCGACCGGTGCGGCGGTCCCTGCCCGAGGATGCCTTGTCCGGCGAATCACTATCCGAGTCACCCGCCGACTCTCCGTCCTCGTCCGTACCCCGGGTACCCTCGGCAATAGCGTCACGGGCTGGGCGGTCGTAACCACGATCTACACGAGTGCGGTCGACGAGACCGGTTCGACCGATTTCATTGCGCCGGTCGCTCGTCGCCTTACTAATAGCTCCGGGTGGCGGCGCCCATCGTCGGCGACCATCCCTCCACGAAATCCATATGTCAATGTCCGGGATGCAGACCGTCCGCTCGGGCGGAGCCGTCGGCGGATAGCGGCGTTGACTTGCGCGCATCGATTCATCATTCTGCTCCACGCCGAATACGACTCGCAGAATTCGGGGCGTGCCAAGCCGGAAGCCGGATCTGAAGATCGCGCGCGCGTCCTCGGCTCCGGTCTCGACAAAGACGGAATCCCATCGGGTATTGCTGATGTCGACGAATGTTATCGAAGGCACTTCTCCGAGGCCGAGCGTATCCAGCGGCAAAAACAACTCCGCGACGACTCCGCCCCGAACGACAACCGGCATCAACAGATCGATGGACTCGATAACGACTCGTTCTGGCATTCGACTGTTCGACACCTTGCGGCCGCGCAGAATTCCCACGTCGGCCGCCGTCCATTCGATGGCAAAGCGCATTGACGGGAGACCAAGGGAGTCCGAGAAGTCGTAGTGAACAGCAAGTGTGTCCACAAACGGCAGGAGGCTGTACGCGCTGTAGTCGAGCGGTGGAGGGGATTGCCCCGGGCTCGTTGGGGGTCTATTCTCCGGCCAATCCACAACGTAGGTCACTCCGTCGAACGCAGATTGGCCGAGCGCGTCCAGGGAAGTGATCGAGTATCCTGAAATGAGGACACAAAGTATGGCTGCTCGGATAGTGATCTGCAGCGAGCGGAATAGGCCAAATCGGGAAGGTAAACGCATCTTCAATGCTCCCGGCCGCCTGCAATCGGGCGATCGTCAATTGATCCTGTCGGTCAGCGAGAAGAAGCCGCAAAGAAAGTGCCGCGATCCCACATTTTGATAGGTTTCAAAGCCATATTTCTTCTTCCAACGGAACGCACGGATCCGACAAGGATCCAATGCGGCCCGGAAAGATTCCCAATGGACCTACAAGAGACTCCGATTGAAAATTTCATTCACCCCGACACGCTGCCCTCGGGTCACTTTGGCAGCCTTCATCGTCGTTGCGTTCATTGGCTGCCGGCAGGGTAACGACACGACGCCCGATGGATCTGCCACAACGGAAGAAAGCACGATTCAGTTCTCAAACGTGACGGCCTCGGCAGGGCTGGGTGAGTTCCGTCACTTCAACGGTGCGCAAGGTCAAAAGTGGTTTCCGGAGACGATGGGATCCGGCGCCGGCTTCATCGACTACGACTCTGACGGATGGCAGGACATCCTGCTGGTTGGCGGCGGTACGTGGACGGAGGAAGACCCGTCCGATGTCAGGTCCCTGTGGCTCTTTCGAAACAACGGTGATGGCACCTTCTCGGATCGAACCTTGGAGACGAGTCTGGCGGAGTACAGGGACTATGGAATGGGCGTCGCCGTCGCCGACTACGACAACGACGGAGATGACGATTTCTACTACACGACGATCGACAGGAACCGACTATTCCGCAACGACGGAGGTCGGTTTGTTGACGTTTCCGAAGACGCCGGTGTCGCTGGAGGTAGCCTTTGGAGTACCGCTGCCGCGTTCACGGACGTCGATCGCGATGGTATGGTTGACCTGTACGTCGGCAACTACGTGAACTGGTCCCCGGAGAACGATGTCTTGTGTTCGCGGGGAGACGGAGTCAAGATCTACTGCACGCCCCAGCTGTATGCGGGCGCGCCGGCATATTTCTTTCGGAATCTCGGAGACGGTGTATTCGAGGACGCGACGGTTCGGTCAAACCTTGGCGGTGCGGGCAAGACGCTTGGAGCCGTCGAGCTCGACTTCGACAGCGATGGCTGGCCGGACATTGTGGTGGCGAACGACACCAACCCTGACCATCTATTCCGTAACGAGGGTGATGGTACGTTTGAGGATGTCGGTGTTGTGAGCGGGATCGCGTTCGACGAACACGGACGCGCCCGGGCAGGAATGGGCATCGATGCCGGGTACGTCGACGCGGATGGCCACCCAACCATTGTCGTCGGCAACTTCTCGGACGAGATGATCGGCTTCTACAAGTACATCGGAAACGGGATCTTCGTTGACCGCGCGGCAGCTTCGCAGATCGGCAGGACGAGTCTCCGGACGTTGACTTTCGGCCTCTTCCTGTTCGATGTCGACCTCGACGGAGACCTTGATCTTTTTGCGGCGAACGGTCACGTCCAGCAGGATATCGAAACCGTTCGTGACAACACGACCTATCGGCAGGTACCTCACCTCTTCGAGAACAGAGGGGATGGAACGTTTGAAGATGTAACGACAACGATCGGAGAACCACTCACGCGGCCTATGGTCGCCCGAGGAGCGGCGTATGCTGATTACGACAAAGACGGTGACTTGGATGTCCTGCTGACGGAGAACGACGGTCCCGCTCATCTGTGGCGAAACGAGACGAGTCCTTCGCCGAGGTTCATTCGCGTGGAAACGACTGGAACGGTCAGCAATATGAGCGGCGTCGGTGCAACAGTTACCGTCTGGATTGGCGACCGAAGCCAACGAAGGAGCGTAAGAGCCGGAGGTAGCTACCTTTCGCAATCCGAATTAGGGTTGACCTTCGGTCTCGGCGAAAGCACCATGGCAGACTCAGTGCTCGTGGCGTGGCCGAGCGGTCAGAGAGATCTGTACTACGAAGTAACTGCGGGACGGACGATCGTTGCCGTGGAGTCGCAAAGCATTTCGATGCTCTCGGACTAACCTCGGCCGCCGATTTTCGCCATTCCGACTCTGCACTTCCCGGAGTCAGTTCTGTCGCAACTGCTGGATGAGCGGGTGATCGGGTTGGATGTCGGTGGCTCGACTGAGCGCCGCTTGCGCCTTTTCCGTCTGACCTGTCTTCGAGTAGAAGGCGTATAGATTGATCCAAGCCTCTACCACCGTCGGGTCCGCCGCCAGAACCGATCGATACCGCCTCAGGGCCTCCGTCGTGTCGCCAATCTGGAGATAGGCCGTCGCAATAT
>JAHHLP010000498.1 GCA_018679295.1 Rhodothermia bacterium | reverse complement strand
GCCTTGCCGGTCACGGTAAGCCCGATCGAGGACTTTGCGCTGGCGAAAGTTCGCTACGGCGAGGAGGAGACGGAGCCGAATATCATCTTGCTCGGAACGGATGAGGACTTCTTGGGAAACTTCAGCTACGAACTTGACCAAGGTCGCTTTCTAACACCCGAGGATCTGCTTTACGCGCGGCCCGTCGTCGTGCTTGGATCTGAAGTCGTTGGGCAGGTATTCCCTAACCAAACGCCGATTGGCAAATCGATCCGTTTCGACGGTCACCGTTTTGAGGTCGTTGGAGTCTTGAAATCAAAGGGCAATTTTCTCGGGTTCAGTCTCGACAATCGGATCTACGCGCCAATCACACGGTGCTTCACGCTATACGGCGCCGCCAATCGAAACATCGCGAGCACGAGCGTGCGCTCCACGCGGCCCGAGCTTTTCGAAGCCGTACGAGAGGAAGTCATGGGGCGATTTCGCGCGATCCGTAAAGTGCCACCCGGCGAGCCACCAAACTTCGAGCTGTCGACAAACGATACGATGCAAGCGGTGTTTGCTGCTTTCACGGCCACGCTCACAATAGCGGGTGCCATCATCGGACTGATTTCGCTTCTGGCTGCCGGGATTGGCATCATGAACATCATGCTCGTTTCGGTTACGGAGCGAACACGGGAGATTGGTGTCAGGAAATCTGTAGGAGCGCGCCGGTCGGACATCATGCGCCAATTCCTGTTTGAGGCCTTCTTTCTATGCCAGCTCGGCGGCCTCATCGGCATCCTTCTTGGCGTGCTCGTCGGCAATGGCGTTGCTCTCTACTTCGACATCACCCCGGCCTTTCCGTGGGGCTGGGCGATTGCCGCCGTCATGATGGTTACTTTTGTCGCTCTGGTATTTGGAGGATATCCGGCCTTCAAAGCGGCCCGGCTAGACCCCATCGAATCTCTGAGATACGAATAGCAGATTGAGCGGCTTTTTCTGTGGCGGGTCACATCCAACATCGTTCAGACATCGCCTTGCACACTTCACGAGAATCCATGACGAGAGAGAACGGACAGCTTGAAGCGAAGCGCGCCGTTGGACGGCAGGTGGCCGACATGGTCGAAGACGGCATGAGCCTCGGAATCGGTACCGGTTCGACCGCAGCCTTCGCAATTGAGGCGATTGGCAAGCGTATCGTTAGGGATCACATCAGGATCGTCGGCGTGCCCACGTCCTACGCGGCCGAGCGCCTTGCACGTGAGCACGGAATCCCCTTGAAGACCCTCGACAATCTCGAGGAACTCGACCTCGCCTTCGACGGCGCCGATGAAGTCGACCCCGCCTACAACCTCATCAAGGGCCGAGGCGCCGCCCACGCCCGCGAAAAGGTCGTGGCTTCGCAGGCGCGACGATTTGTCGTTCTCGTCGACTCGACCAAAATGGTAGACGTGCTCGGCACGAGGATGCCCGTTCCGATTGAGGTCATTCCGATGGCCTTGGGACCGGTTTCAAGAGCGGTCAAAAGACTGGGCGCGGAGCCCGTCCTTCGGATGGGAGAAAGGAAGGATGGACCGGTGGTTACGGATCAGGGCCTTTGGCTACTCGACGCCCGATTCCCACCGATTGAAGCCCCGGATGATCTCGATCGAAAGCTGAATGCAATACCCGGAATCGTCGAACACGGTCTCTTCGTTGGGATGACGACCGACCTCCTGGTCGGACTGCCCGATATGAGCGTACGGCATGAGCGTGCGGAGCGCTGATACTAGCGGACAAGTACAGAAGAAGGCCCGCCAACTTCGGTCGACGGGCCTTCTTCCTGGGTCAACAGCTTCCTAAGAGAAGCTACTTAAGCTTGAACGTAATTGGCAGCGACATCTTCACCTTGACCGGCTTGCCACGCTGCTTGCCAGGCGTGAAGTTCGCCTGACTTACGGCGCGCAACGCCTCTTCGTCGCAGCCGGCCCCGATTCCACGTACCACGACCGGATCCACGACTTTGCCCTGTTCGTTCACAACGAACTGCACAATTACGCGGCCTTCCACACCGGCCTTCTTCGCGATCGGAGGATACTTGATCTTCGATTGAATCGCCGCGAGTCCACCAATCAACTCGGGCATGGTCTCAACGATGACAAAGATTTCCGGCTCCTGCTCTTCTTCCTCCTCAGCTGGAGGCGGAGGCGGCGGCAGGTCCATTACTTCGTCAATGTCGAGTGATGCGTCGAGATCCAGCTCATCATCTTCGAGAATCTCGTCATCCGGCACCTCGACCGGCACCGGCGGTCTCGGTGGCGGAGGCGGCTTGACGATCTGCTTAGTCTGTTGGATCTCTTCCATCTGCACGACTTCCTGCTCGGGCATAATAATCTCC
>JAHHLP010000584.1 GCA_018679295.1 Rhodothermia bacterium | reverse complement strand
TCTGGCGACTGCGCGTCGTAGAAGATGCCTGAGTATAGGAACGACATCGATCCCTTCTCCTCAGCTTCGTTGCGGCCGCCAAAATCCTCCGGATCGTATCCCTGAGGTATTACTGTAATCGACGGTGCGTCGGGCCTGTTAACATGGCGGTCGCGGATGTCTCCGGCGATTTTCGGGTTGATCGTCGTGACTGCATCTGCCGCTGCAATTACTTTCGATTCGAGACTTCTTTGCAGTGCATAGTGAATGCGCGAGGGGTATTCGTGGCGAGGATTTCCAAGCCAATCGTCGCGGAAGTCCAACACGAGGGGAACGCCAGCGCGCGACGCGATCGACCGCCCAACAAGGTGAGACGTATAGGGCGGGGCGGAGGAAAGTACGACGTCTACCGGCCTATCGCGATGAATTCGATGCGCTCCGCGAGCGGCGGACGGAAACCAGCCGATCTTGTTGTCGGGAATGAAGATCCACTGTGATGCTTTGGAGAGGCTCCGTCGCAAACCCTCCGCCGGCAGGTTAACGGTTACCTTACTACGGAATACTCGGGTCGGGTCAGCCGAGGCGGTGCGGATAACACGAACGGTGCTGGGAATTTCAACTTCAAGTGATTCATCGAATGCAAAATAGCCGCGCGGTTCCGATGTCAGTACGGTCACGTCCCAACCGTGCTCCGGGAGGTACTTAACGAACTTCGAAACACGCTGAACCCCACTAAGGCCCATCGGTGGAAAGTAGTAAGACAGCACCAGTACGTGACGCTTTTCGCGGTGGGCTCGCGGACTAATCATTCGCTTGCTTCTCGTTTCCTGTTTCCAAACGACCCAATACCGTCCGATCCGATCTTGTGGCCACGTGGACCTTGATGACTCAGTTGCAACTTCGACTTATGAAGTGTTATTCACGAGACCGGAGTCTCAAATAAGATCAGAGTACGAGCAAGTCTTTTGGAGTACCCGTGAGGTTCGTACAGCCATCGGAATGAAGTATGACCATATCCTCGATCCGTATGCCGAACTCCCCGGGAAGATAGACGCCGGGTTCGATCGTGACGACGCAGGAGACCGGAAGCCTGTCCCTGCTCCGCTTCGACAGGCGCGGCCACTCATGGATTTCGAGGCCGACTCCATGACCAAGACTGTGCGTAAACCACTCACCATACCCTGCGCTCTCAATCACGGTTCGAGCGACGCCGTCAAGCTCGCAGGAAAGCAAGCCCGCGCGCGCAGATTCCAGGGCCGCCTGTTGCGCGTCAAGTACTGTATGATATACATGCTCAACTTTTGCCGACGCGCTGCCCACAACCACGGTACGCGTCATGTCGCACGCATATCCACTCCACACACAGCCGAAGTCCATCAGCAGCACATCGGAGTCCTGTATCTTCCGGTCTGAAGGACGTGCATGCGGCATTGCGCTGTTGGGGCCAGACGCGATGATAGGCTCGAAGGCCATCCGTTCTGCACCGAGCCGCAGGTGCTGATATGTTAGCTCTGCCGCGAGCTCAGTCTCACTGACTCCGGGAGCTATTCGCTCAACCATGTGTCGAAAGACCTGCTCCGATATCGCCTGCGCTTTCGTTATCGCAAGAATCTCGTCAGCGTCTTTTCTGGCAACCGCCTTCTGAAAAAGCCCCTCCCGCAACAGCAGCTTTTCCGCGCCAAGGCTCTCCCGCAGCGTCTCGAGAGTGCTTGCGGTCATGCGTTCAGGCTGGACTATTACCCGCCACTTCTCGCCAATTAATCGCTGGTTGAAGACATGGTCCAGCAGCTGCCCATCCGCAATGTGGATATGATCGACGACTGCTTCCTGTCGGGCCTGCGTGTCATACCGGCCGTCGGTAACCAGGGTCGTAGACGAAGCCGTGGCTATCACGAGGGCGTTCGACCCCGAGAAACCTGTCAGCCAGCGGACATTGGGCAACCCAGTGATTAGAACAGCGTCCGCCTTCTCTTCTTCAAGCAGATGCCCCAGTGCGACGCGCTTATCCATCCGGAGCACGTCCTACAGATTACGAGTGGAGTAGTTGGGCGACTCCTTTGTTATGGCCACGTTGTGGGGGTGACTTTCGGTCATGCCCGAAGAGGTGACGCGTACGAATTGCGCTTTGTCCTTCAGCTCTTCGAGATCTCTGCATCCGGTATATCCCATCGCCGCTCTCAAGCCCCCGATCATCTGATAGACCACCTCACTCAGCGTTCCGCTGTACGGCACGCGCCCTTCTATTCCTTCCGGCACGAGCTTCTTGATGTCGTCTTCAGCATCCTGAAAATATCGATCCTTGCTGCCCTGATTCATCGCCCCCAGCGAACCCATACCTCGGTAACTCTTGTACTTTCTACCTTCATACAGGATAGTCTCGCCGGGGCTCTCTTCTACCCGGGCGAACATACCGCCGATCATCACACTGCTTGCCCCAGCGGCTATGGCCTTCGGCACGTCTCCGGTTTGCTTGATCCCGCCGTCAGCAATAATTGGTACTCCATGCTCGCGGGCCACGCGACTGCATTCGAGAATTGCCGAGAGTTGCGGCACGCCGACCCCGGCAACAATCCGCGTGGTACATATAGAACCCGGCCCGATTCCAACCTTTACGGCATCCGCTCCGGCTGCGATCAAATCAGCGGTGCCCTCGGCCGTAGCGACGTTGCCAGCAACAACCTCAAGGTCATTGAAGTCACTTTTGACCTTGAAGACAGCTTCCAACACGCCTTCCGAATGCCCATGAGCGGTGTCTACTGTGACGAAATCGACCCCGCCCTCTACCAATGCGGCGACCCTTTCATGAAGATCGGCTGTTACACCCACGGCAGCGCCTACCCGCAGCCGGCCATGGAGGTCTTTACAAGCGTTTGGATGACGGCGCTTCTTCTCGATATCCTTGAATGTGATCAAGCCGCAGAGTCTTCCGGACTCATCGACAACCGGCAGTTTCTCGATCTTATGCTCCTGCAAGAGCGCCTCAGCCATGTGGAGCGTCGTACCTACCGGGGCGGTCACAAGGGGCTGGGACGTCATGATGTCCGAAATAAATGTTCCGGCATCCGTCTGGAACCTGAGATCCCTGTTCGTGACGATCCCCACGAGTCGGCCGTCTCTGTCGACGATCGGAATGCCGCCGATCGAATTCCGCACCATTACCTTGCGGGCATCGGCCACCGTACTGTCCGGCGGGAGCGTGATGGGATCGAGTATCATCCCACTTTCTGACCGCTTGACGCGCCTTACTTCGGCCGCCTGCCGCTCGACAGACATGTTCTTGTGAAGGACACCCACCCCACCCTCGCGAGCCATTGCGATTGCCATTTCGGATTCTGTCACGGTATCCATCGCTGCCGACACGAGCGGAATATTCAGGGCGATGTTTCTCGAAAGACGGGTTCTTGTCGATACGTCTCGCGGCATCACGGAAGACCGGCCCGGAACCAGAAGAACATCGTCGTACGTCAGTCCTTCGTGCCTGATTTTATCGTTCTGTTCGATGTACATAGGAGTTACCAACGCCTCTCCGGAAGTGGGATCCATAAAGAACGCTCTATTCTCTATTTCGTTTTCAATTTGACCTTTCGGTAAAGCGCCTCCACCTCGTGATTCTTCAACCGCCGCCATTTTCCACGCCTGAGACCCTTTGTCGACAGACCGGCATATCGAACCCGTTCGAGTTTTTTCACACGATAACCCAGTGTCTCCATCATCCGCCGAATCTGACGATTACGACCCTCATGGATCGACAGTCCCACTCGATCGGGCCGCAGTGGGTCCGGGAAGTCGGCATAGTCTGCCTTGGCCGGTCCGTCTTCCAATTCAACTCCATCGGCCAAGCGTCGAACGTCAGCTGCGTCGACGGGGCGGTCAACGTCGACCACGTATAGCTTCTCGATCTCGTGTCTCGGATGCATGAGCCGATGCGCCAGTTCACCGTCGTTCGTCAGCAGGAGCACTCCGGTCGTGTGGCGATCGAGGCGCCCGACAGGAAATAGGCCACGTTTTTGGTCGTCTGAAATGCGGACAAGATCGAGGACGGTCGTACGATTCCGATCGTCGTCCGTTGTCGTGATCGTATCCCTCGGCTTGTTGACGAGGATGTACTGATACCTGGCGGGAGAAATGCGGCGGCCATTTACAACGACCTCGTCCGTTGAAGACACACGGACTCCGAAGTCTGTGACCACCTCGCCGTTGACTTTGACTAGTCCTTCCTTGATCAAGTCATCCGCGTTGCGCCGTGAGCAAACCCCGGCCATCGCGATGTACCGGTTAAGCCGAATCGGAGCTCCAGGATCTTCCGTCCCCTGGGCGGAGTGTTGATTCTGTTTCCTCGATCGGTCGCGTGGGGTCTTCCGTCCCGAACTCACTACGACGCACCGTTTCGTCCATCACCGTTGGCGCTCGACGCCCCGTCGGTGTCTGACTCGTGCACTGCCTCGCCGGGTTCCAAGCCGGCGGCCGTCACACCCTCAGGCGACATTGCCGACTCTTCCTTCTGATCCTCCGGTTGCACATCAAAGAGGGACTCGCGAAGGAGCAGCCGCGCCTTTTCGTGATTGAATGCGGGATCGCTCAACAGGTCCTCGACCTCTCTCAGGTTCGGCAGGGTGTCGAGACGGTCCAGGCCAAACTTCTCGAGGAATGTGGTCGTCGTACCGTACAACAGCGGCCTGCCGACAGCATCGCTCCGGCCCACGACGTCAATCATGTCGAGCTCCATCAACTTGCGGAGCGCGTAGTCTGAGTCGACGCCGCGGACGAAATCGACTTCTGGTTTCGTAACCGGCTGCCTATAGGCGACAACAGCGAGCGTCTCCAACAGCGAGCGCGACAGTTTTCGGCTCTTCCGTGAATCCAGAAATGCTTTGAGGAACGGCGCCACTTCCGGAATTGTGGCCATGCGGAATCCTTCGGCCCATTTGAAAACGCGGATTGAGTGGCCGGACGCCTCGTACGCCTGGTTCAGGACTGTTACCGCCGTCTCTACTTCATCAACGCTGGGCCGTGATACACCGCGGATCTCGGCATAAACCTCAGCTACACGCTCGGCATGAACCGGTTCATCCGCACCGAATACCAGCGCCTCTACGACGTGACTGAGCTCATCCAGTCGCTCAAGCGCATCGTCTGTTCCTTGTCGCAATTCCATCTTTTGTATCTATCGTAATCGGGTTTCAGGCTGTCGTGGACGCAGGGCTGTCGGGCTCCCCCACTTCTACCTCGACGTGGTGGATCATGAAATCATCCGGGGTTCCAGACATGGCGAGTGACACCCGACCTTCTCGCGCCATCTCCAGTACCGCCAGGAACGTTGTAATGATGAAAGCCTTCGACCGGTCGCTAACGAGACTCACGAACGAACAGGTACCGTCTTCACGAAGCCGAACAGCCACGAACTCCTGCTGCTCCTCAATCGAATAGGCCTCAACCTCTATCCCGTGCTGCGGCTCATCGGGTGCTTCGGTCAGCACCCGTCTCAGGGCCGAGACAAGATCAAAAATGGATGCTTCCTCGATGCGCGGAGGCGACTCGATTCTGAGCGTGTCGTCATGGCCGGCCGCGCCTCGCGTGAACGACTCGCTACGGCGATCGAACTGCTCGCTGAGCCCCATCGCCGCCTCCTTATATCGAACGTACTCGAGCAGACGCTCGACCAGTTCGGCTCTTGGGTCAATCGGCTCTCCTTCCTCGTCCAGTTCCGGCGAAGGCAACAGCATTCGGGCCTTGATGTTGATCAGCACGGCGGCCATGTACAGGAAGTCGCCAACGCCGTCGAGATCGATTTGCTCAAGGATGCGCACGTACGCCAGGAACTCGTCCGCTATGCGGGCGATCGGGATGTCGTAGATATCCACTTCATCCCGCTGAATGAAGAACAGCAGGAGGTCGAGGGGACCTTCGAATTGATCGAGGCGAACGCGATACATACGATCAGGACGTTGGTTTTGCCGAGGTCTCCTTTTCACGGAACCAAGACACCGTTTCTGACAGGCCGGCTTCGATACTCACTGCCGGCTTCCAGCCCAATACAGATTCAATCTTGCTGAAATCGAGCACACTCCGACGCTGCTCTCCCGGCCTCCCCGCCTCATGATGCTCAGGCACATCAGGCGATATCTCGTCCCTCAGTAGGCGAAAAAGCGTGTTTACGTCTGTCTCACGACCCGTTCCGACATTGAAGATACCCGAACCGTCGTAATTCAGCGCCGCCATATTCGCGGCAACAACATCACCTACGTAAACATAGTCGCGTGTCTGCTTGCCGTCGCCATAGATGACTGGTTGCCTCTCCGTCAGAAGTCGATCGATAAAGATGGCAATGACTCCGGCCTCGCCATGGGGATTTTGTCGCGGCCCGTATATGTTGCCGTACCGCAGCGCCACGTATGGAATACCATACTCCTGCTCATAGAAGAACAGGTATTTCTCAGTGGCCAGTTTCGTGATCCCGTACGGCGAGAGCGGTCGAAGGGGGTGCTTTTCGTCCTGCGGGGTATAGTCAGGCTCGCCGTAAATCGCACCGCCGGTTGATGCAAAGACAACCTTACGCAGGCCGTGCTTTCTCCCGGCTTCCATGAGGTTGAGAAATCCCCGCAAGTTCACGTCCGCATCGAATGATGGGTCGGCCACCGACCGTCGAACGTCCATCTGCGCGGCGTGATGAACCAGAACCTCGAATCGGTTCTCTTCCCATATGCCCTCGACTTCGGCGTTCCGGATGTCGAGTTCGTGCAGGACGGCGTCCTCTGATATGTTTTCTCGCTTACCGGATGACAGATCGTCCAGAATGTGTACTTCGTGGCCGGCTTTAAGCTGCGCGTCGGCCACATGTGACCCAATGAACCCCGCACCTCCGGTTACAAGGATGTTCATGTTGCAGTGTCTATTTGGCTTTTTGAGGATGGTCTCACAATGACGGTAGAGAGTCTCTCTGGATCAAACAGCTCTTGTGCAATCGATTGCACATCGTCTGCAGTGATCGCTTCGATCTCGTCAATCACCTGATCCAGCGAATAGTACTTCTGATAATACAACTCCTGCCTCCCCAAGCGCATCATTCGATTGCTCATTCCTTCGAGGCCGAGCATAATCGCGCCCTTGACCTGACTCTTGGCGCTCGACAGCGTCCGGGCGCTCACGGGTTTCTGACGCAAACGGTCCAGTTCGCGCAGGATAAGCTTCCTGGAGCGGTCTACCCGGTCGGCATCGGTGCCCATGTAGACACCAAAGTCTCCGGCGTCAGAGTGCATGTTCAGAAAGGAATAGACCTGGTAGCAATAGCCATACTTCTCGCGGATATTCTGATTTAGCCGGCTTGACATCCCGCCTCCGAGAATGGTGTTGAGCACCGCGAGTGGAACGCGTCCGTCGTCTGCCGCGCCCAGCGCTCGAAGGCCCAGAACCAGATGCGCCTGTGAGATGGGACGATCCACGACGACCTCCGACGCCGCGTAACTCGGTACCTTCCGGCGACGAACGGGCCGACTTCGTCGCGTGGCACCTTCGAAAGCGCGCTGCGCAAGCCTGACTACATCTCCGTGGCGGGCGTTGCCTGCCACCGAGAGCACAATGCGGTTCGGCGTGTAGTGTCGGTCGACAAAGCGGAGTAGATCCTCTCGGTCGATCGAGTGCAGTGTGCGAGGCGTTCCAATTACGGGCCGTGCGAGTGAATGGCCGTGATACGTAGCACCCTCAAAATGGTCAAAGACCAAATCCTCCGGAGCATCCTCGTACATCTTCATCTCCTCGAGGACGACCTCCTTCTCTTTCGTTAGCTCTCTGCTAGGGAAGCTTGGAAAGAGGACCAGGTCACAAACCGTGTCGATAGCTCTCTCGAGATGCTCGTCGAGAGAACGCGCGTAGAAGCACGTGTATTCTTTTCCGGTGAACGCGTTTAGGTATCCGCCGACCGACTCCATCCGATGTGCGATATGGTGTGTCCGTCGTCGTCGGGTACCCTTGAAAACCATGTGTTCGATGAGGTGGCTAATGCCATTCAACGATTTCGGCTCATCCCTGCTTCCAGCGAACACCCAGACCCCTACCGACACCGATCGGACCGAGGGGATGGTCTCGGTGACCACGCGTACACCATTGTCGAGAACGCTTCTTGCGAACTCCGGTGGAGGGCCCGTGATGATCTGTCGCTTGTCGACTTGTCGCCGCATTCCTTGGTGGGTTCGGGCAGATGGCAAAAGGCCGGGCGTGCATGAGTCAGCGCGCCCGGCCGTAACGGTGTTAGTCTCGGTCGTCTCCACCGCGGCGGTCTCCGCCGCCTCGGTTTCCGCCACCACCGCGGCCGTGCCGGCCGCCGCCGCCGCCACTACGACCGTGGCGACCGCCGCCTCCTCTGCGTTCGCCGTTCTGACCGCGACCACGAGGACGCTCCCGCTCCCGCTCTTCATAGCCTTCCGGCTTCTCGAGGAAAGGCTTGCGGCTCAACCGGAGCTTTCCATCGTCCCTAACCTCTACCAGCTTCACTTTGACTTTGTCGCCCACCGCGAGGTAATCCTCAACGTTGTCGACGTAGCCATAGTCAAGCTCAGATATATGAAGCAGGCCTTCCTTGCCTGGAGCGATCTCTACGATGGCCCCGAAGCTCTGGATGTTGCGGACCGTCCCTTCGTAATCCTGTCCGGCCTCCGGAGTCGATGCGATGCTCTTGATGATGTTAATCGCTGCCTCAGCATCTTCGCCGTTGGTGGCTGCAACGGTTACGTAACCGAGACCATCGCGCTCTTCGATCTCGATGATCGTGTTGGTGTCGCGCTGTAGTCCCTGAATGATTTTCCCGCCGGGCCCGATCACCGCACCGATGTAGTCGGTCTCAATCGTAAACTGCGTCAACCTCGGTGCGAAAGGCGAGAGATCCTCGCGCGCTTCCGAGAGCGTCTCCAGCATCTTGTCGAGGATGTGCTCGCG
>JAHHLP010000514.1 GCA_018679295.1 Rhodothermia bacterium | reverse complement strand
GCGGTGGCCCTCGTGCGGCTCATAGGGACCGGCAACACGATAACCGTACAACTGACCCGGACGCAGGTGGGGCAGGTACGCATGCCAGATCGGGCCGGTCCGCTCTACGAGAACTACCGTCTCGGCGGGAGCAGGATCGTCAGCATTGTCGAAGAGAACCAGCTCGACACGTTCGGCATGCGAGGCGTACAGGGCGAAATTGACGCCAAGGCCATCCCATGTGGCACCGAGCGGATAGGGCTTTCCAGGGCGGACGCGCGTTCTCAGGACCGGTGGGGACTCGGTAGCCGTGTCCTGCATATCAAGATCTTCGATTGATACGTGTAGTTCGTGACAAAAACCAAAGTTACGTATCGATTAACTTCGACCAAGGTAATTGTTCGCTAAGGCAGCCCGGCTGTTTTTTTTCATTCCGGTTGCCACGATAGTACGAGCTAAGCCATATTGACGCCCTACAACCCTTTGTATAGACCATCCAACCTCTGAGAATGCCCTGGCTTACCAAAACAGATTTTGACCGGTGGGAACACGGCAAGCACTTCGATTGCTACGAAAAGCTGGGGGCCCATGCAAATGCCCAGGGAACTTGGTTTGCAGTATGGGCGCCGTACGCGGACAGCGTTTCCGTGATCGGTGACTTCAACGATTGGGACGAGTCGGCGCATCCCATGAAGAAGGTTGGCGCCGGTCTTTCCGGTCTGTGGGAGGTGTATGTTCGCGGCTGCGGCACCGGCGGCCACTACAAGTATCGAATCAGAAGAGGCGCTTACGTGACGGACAAGACCGATCCGTACGCCTTTGCTATCGAGCCGCCCGCTGAAGGCGGCAGCTCGATCTCCGGTTTGTCTTCGCGAGTCGTCGACCTGGATTTCGAGTGGACCGATGAGACGTGGATCACCGATCGAAAGGGCTCCAAGGGACTCAATGCCCCGGTCTCGATCTATGAGGTCCATTTAGGGTCCTGGATTCGGACCAAGGATGGTTGGTCACTCAACTACAGGGATATCGCCAAGCCGTTGGCAGAACACGTTCACGACCTCGGTTTTACGCACGTCGAGCTAATGCCGGTCGCGGAACACCCCTACTATGGCTCCTGGGGTTATCAGGTAGTCGGATATTTCGCGCCGACGCACCGGTTCGGAGATCCGGAGGATTTCATGTACCTCGTCAATTACCTGCACGAACAAGGTATTGGCGTGATACTCGACTGGGTGCCCGCGCACTTTGCAGCCGATCCCCAAGGGTTGGTCTTCTTCGACGGTCACACCACGTACGAGTATTCTGATCCGCTCATGCGGTACCACCCGGACTGGGGAACCTATGTGTTTGATTACGGAATGCCCGGCGTTCGGAATTTCCTGATCTCCAATGCCGCATTCTGGTTCGACAAATACCACATCGACGGGCTCCGGGTAGACGCGGTGGCATCCATGCTTTATCGCGACTATTCACGCCAGGAGTGGCGGCCCAATCAGTACGGAGGCAGGGAAAACCTCGAGGCAATTTCGCTGCTCAAGGAGACAAACGAAGAGGTGTTCAGGCGCTTCGACAATGTGTTGATGATTGCGGAAGAATCCACTGCGTGGCCCGGGGTTTCAGCGCCAACATACGCCGGTGGTCTGGGCTTTCTCTACAAATGGAACATGGGTTGGATGCATGACACCCTCGAATACATGCGTCGCGACCCGGTGCATCGAAAGTACCACCACAACGACCTCACCTTTCCGCTGATCTACGCGTTCGCGGAGAACTTCATCCTTCCACTGTCACACGACGAAGTCGTTCATGGAAAAGGCTCGCTGTGGAGCAAGATGCCTGGTGACGACTGGCAGAAGGCTGCCAACCTAAGGCTGCTTTACGGCCACATGTTTGGCCACCCCGGCAAGAAACTGCTTTTTATGGGAGCCGAAGTCGGTCAATACGGAGAGTGGAGCCACGATGGGCAGGTGGAGTGGGAACTCCTGAAGAACCCGGTTCACGCAGGTATCGCCGATTGGGTGAGAAGCCTCAACCGGCTTTACCGAACTTCGGAAGCGCTATCCAACGACAAGCCGGAGGGATTCGAGTGGGTCGACTTCGAGGACCGGACCTCGAGCATTGTGAGCTACATCCGAAAGTCGGACAACGATGTCCTCTTGTTCGTATTCAATTTCACGCCCGTGCCCCGTTCTGACTATCGGGTAGGAGTGCCCAAGAAGGGTTCGTGGAAGGTCGTCCTGAACAGCAACGAAGAGCGTTTTGGCGGGTCCGGCTACGGCCAGAGTGGCACGGTCAAGTCGGAAGACATAGAGATGCACGGTAGAGAGCAGTCTGTGGACGTCGAGATCCCGCCACTCGGGGTGCTGGTTCTGAGGCAGTAGGTTAGTCTTGCCTTGTCTTTGTAATCCCGGCCAGCCCGCCCCGTGAAAAGCGGTGGAGCCAGGATCGATTCGAGGCCCGAAGTCGCTTCATCCGTTCATGGGTTGCCGCCTTCGCGGCAATGACGGATCTATGGCCGGGACCCAGTCGAAGCCCGAAGTCGCTTCATCCGTTCATGGGTTGCCCCTTTCGCGGCAATGACGGATGTATGGCCGGGATCGATTCGAAGCCCGAGGTCGCGAAGTCGCTCTTCCGTCCTATGGTTTGCCGCTTTCCCCGCGTCCGCGGGGACAAGCCGCGGCAATGACGTATCGGCCTAGTCCGTTTCACCCTGGATCGTCACCGTTATTCTCCGGGGCCCTCCCGAGTCCCGATGCTCGCACAGGTAAACCCCCTGC
>JAHHLP010000453.1 GCA_018679295.1 Rhodothermia bacterium | reverse complement strand
ACGCTGCATCCTGGGAGTAGCGTACGGCCGAGCCGGACTCCCACCCGCAGGATGGGAGGGTTAGACAAAGGCGCGCTGATCGGGACTTGATCGATGGATAAACGCGTACAGTCCGGGCTCTTCTTTGATGGATCCGCGATGCGATATGCCGAGGTGGAGCACGGGTCATCGGCGCTTCGGCTTCATCGTCTTGGAAGTTGCGACTTTGAGTTCGACGCCGAGCACGCTGTCTATCGAGGTGGCCGAGAGCAGGTGAACACGATACAGGAGGCGCTGTTAGATGTCTTCTCAGGAACAGCGTGCCGTTATTTTACGGTCGTGGTCCCTGCCGCGGAGTGCGTCGCGTTCTATTCGCCTCTCTCATCGACGCTTAGTGATGACGAGGCCAAGAACCATCTCGAGGGCGAAGCTCGGCTCGTGACTGGCACAGACGAGCCACTGGCATTGACGTCCGATGCCGTCGCGAGCGAGGATCCCGACGGTGAGGAAGTAGTGTGGCATCACGTTGCCGCCATGCCGCAGGCCAAGTGGGATCGACTCGCGGACGTGTTGGGCGTGTTCGAGGAGAGTCAGTTCAGGTACCTGACACGTATGCAGGCGGCTTCGCGCATCGCCCGGCAGTCGAAGGCCGCTGATGCTGAAACGGTGCAGTTGCTCGTCGGTCGCGATGATGGCTCGACTGAACTCGGACTCGTCGTTGGGCGCCGACTTCGGTCCAGCGAGGTAGCCGCTGTGACAGATCCGGCCGATGTCTGTTACCACGCGCTCGCAGAAATCAAGCGATCCGGGATTTCGCTCCGCAAGGTGTCGCAGGTGTTGCTCTACGGGGACGAGGACAAAGACCTGGAAACCGAACTGGCAAAGCTCGTGTCGCCATCTGTGGCTCGCATGGATCCGCTGGAGATCATCGCGAATGCGCCGGCCGACATCAAGTTTGATCCGGGCCAGTACGTGCTGAGCATCGGTGGTGCCCTCTAGCCCCGCAGCGTTGTCTGCTTGAGATGCGGATCATTTCCGGCGAATTTCGAAGTCGATTGCTCAAGGTGCCACCGGGAAGGAACGTCCGGCCCACGTCCGACCGGACGCGCGAATCCCTGTTCAACATTCTCGGTGGACGCGTAGACCTCGAAGGCCTGAGTGCCGCAGATCTCTACGCGGGAAGCGGGTCACTGGGTCTTGAGGCCATCAGCAGAGGCGCGAGCCACGTAACCTTCGTTGAGAAAAACGCGCTCGCCCTACGCACCGTTCAGGAAAACGCGCGATCGCTCGGGGTATCCGAACGATGCCGTTTCTTGAGAGACAACGTGATGCGATTCCTGAGGGATGCGCAGGCTCAGAGCCTCGACCTGGCATTCGCCGATCCGCCTTATGATTCTGAAGATTTGAAGGAACTGCCGGCAACCGCTCTGCGCCTCATCAAGCCGGGCGGTTTTCTTATCTTGGAACACGACCGAAGTCGCAGTTTCGAAGGTGCGGACATGTTCGTCCTGCAGCGCATGTATGGCGATACGGTCCTCACATTCTTCCAGGTACCGCTTGGCCCCTGACTCATGCCGAAAAGCTCACGGCTGGTGATCTTCCCCGGTTCGTTCGATCCGCTAACTCTCGGACATCTCGATATCGTAACGAGGGCTGCCGGTTTTTTTGATCAAGTCGAGATTGCGATCGGCATCAACGAGAGCAAGAAATCGTTGTTGGAGCCGGAGGAAAGGAAGCAGGTGATAGAAGAGGTCACCAAACGACTGAAGAACGTTACGGTGGCGACCTTTTCGGGGCTCGTAGCCGAATACGCAGTTTCGCGGAAGGCTCACGCCCTTGTCAGGGGCCTGCGACAGGCTGGGGACTTCGACTATGAGGCGCGAATGGCACACGCGAACCTCAGTCTGGCCGAAGGGTTGGAAACGATCTTCATCGCAGCATCGCCCGAGTACTCCTCAATTAGCTCGACGATCGTTCGCGACATATACCGTTGGGGAGGCGACGTCTCCGCGTTTGTGCCTGCGCAGGTCAACGACGTGTTGAATCGCCGCCGAACCGGAACCCGATAGGGGAAGCCCATAACCACAGTAACATCGTGCAACTGGAAACTCTTCGCTTTAACCCGTTTGTGGAATCGATGCGGCCGTCGGCAACGCTCGCGATGACGGCCAAGGCGCGTCAACTGCGCCGTGAGGGCAAGCCTGTCATCAGTCTAAGTGCCGGCGAGCCGGACTTCGACACGCCGGCGTTCGTTGCGGAAGCCGCCAAGCAGGCGATTGATGACGGATTCACCGGCTACACCGAAAACGCGGGCATGCTTGAGCTTCGCGAAGCGATATGTCAGAAGCTTGAGCAGGAAAACGGTCTTAGCTACCACCCGCAGGACATTCTGTGCTCGAACGGCGCGAAGCAATCGGTTGCCCAGAGCGTTCTCGCTCTATGCGCACCGGGTGACGAGGTCATCATTCCCTCACCCTATTGGGTAAGCTACCCGGAGATGGTGCGCCTCGCCGGGGCCACGCCGGTAGTCGTACCCACAGACGCAGCCGGCGACTATCGGATGACTCCCGAGCAGCTCGAGGAAGCACTCACGCCGTCGACGAGAATGTTGATTCTCTGCTCGCCGTCCAATCCCACGGGGTCCGTTTATTCGCACGACCAGCTTGAGGCGCTGGCCCAAGTGCTTCGCCGTCATCCGCACGTCTTCATAGTTTCCGATGAGATCTACGAGCAGATCGTCTACGACGTGGCGTTTGCATCGTTCGCAGCTCTGGACGGCATGAAGGACCGGACGATTACCGTCAACGGGTTTTCGAAGTGCTTTGCCATGACGGGCTGGCGGTTGGGCTACCTTGCTGCGCGTCCGGAGGTCACGAAAGCGGCCGCCAAGATCCAATCGCAGTTCACTTCGGCGCCGTCGAGCATATCACAGAAGGCCGGCGTTGCGGCACTCAAGATGCCCAAAGAACCGATCCGCGAGATGGTCTCACAGTTTCGGGCCCGTCGCGATCGACTCATGCAGCTTCTCGAAGACATTCCAGGGCTTGAGTGTCCGCTGCCGGAGGGAGCGTTTTACGCTTTTCCCGACGTGTCGGCCTATATCGGCAGAACAGCAAACGGCCGGAGGATCACCTCCAGCACCGACTTGTGCATGTACCTCCTTGAGGAGCACCACGTCGCGCTTGTGGCGGGTGACGCATTCGGCTTTCCGGATGGCCTGCGGATTTCGTACGCCGCCTCGATGGCCAACATAGTGGAAGCAGTCAGTCGCATTTCGCAAGGGCTTGAGGCTGCATCGTAGTTGCCGCTGTGTCGACCCCACGAACTTCTCATGGTGAGCCGCGTATCGCACCGCCCATCAGAGAACGCGGCATCTGCCTGACACCTGCAGTCGCGCGACAGCTCTTCCCGTCGGTGCCCAATCCCCACGATGCCATATCGCTGAGATTCAAGATATCCTGAGTTCGAAAGCGCCGGTGCGACGATCGCCGAAGCTGCCGGCGCCACCGGGTGATCGCTATTGGCTTCACATCCTCCTGTTTCTGGTGACGCTGATTTCCACGGCGCACGTCGGTGGGCTGTGGGCGAATCGATCGTTGATCTATTCTCTGGAAGGGCCGCTGGCTTTCATCGAGGATGGTTTGCGATTTGCCTTGCCGCTGATGCTCTTCTTGACCGTGCACGAATTTGGTCACTATTTCGCCGCCCGTCATCACGAGGTGAGGGTCTCGCTACCTTACTACATCCCGTTGCCCCTCTTCGGAATAGGAACATTGGGCGCCGTGATTCGCATCCGCGAGCAGGTTCCGAGCATGAGAACTCTGTTCGACATCGGAGTAGCCGGTCCCGTCGCGGGCTTTGTCGCGGCCCTGGCAATCTTGGTCGCCACGCTCGCCACGCTTCCACCTCCTGATTACCTGCTTGATCTGGAGGGGCATATCGCGTTGAAGAGGCACATCACAAGCACAGGAGGCTTCCCGGACCAGATGCCTGAGCCGGTGGGGACGGACCAGGCTGTCACGATTGTTGTCGGCCAGACGCTGCTCTACTGGGCAATGACGGCAGTGGTGCCGGATGCTCCGCCG
>JAHHLP010000495.1 GCA_018679295.1 Rhodothermia bacterium | reverse complement strand
CACACGGTGAACTCACACATCAATCGGCTGAGACGAAAGATCGAGGATGAGCCCGCCTCGCCGAAGCTGATTCAGACGGTGTGGGGTGTGGGCTATCGCTTCGGAATGGACTCGTAGTGGTCGGGCGCATGTTCAAAACCTTCTACACGAAACTGTCGCTGCTCTTCCTGCTGCTCATGCTCGTCCTTGGAGCGGTGATTACGCTGGTAAGCGTTCGATCTCTGGACCGGTTCGCGAACGAGACCGAGCAGAAGCTCAACATGACGCTCGCGTCGACGCTGTCGAGCCGGCTTGAGCCGATGCTCGAGGACGACATCCCCGACGAAGTAGTGGAGGCCGAGCTTGAACGGATCCGACAGGTGAACCCCCGCATCGAGGTGTACCTGCTGGATGATGGCGGCTTCGTTCTCGCGCAGTATTTGCTGGAGGGAACAGAGAGCGCGGGCTCAGCGCGTGTTTCTCTCGAGCCTGTTCGGCGCTTTCTGGACGGGGAGCCGGCGCCGATCCTCGGCGACGACCCGGCCTCGCCTGATCGACCCAAACCCTTCAGTGCCTCGACTCTCGAGATCATGGGCAAGCCCGGGTACGTGTACGTGATTTTGTCGGGTGCGCAGTTCGAGAGTGTGGCCGGTATGGTTCGGGGTAGCTACATACTGAAAGCTGCTGCGCGGGCGCTTCTTATCAGCCTGTTGGTCACTGGGCTGGTGGGCCTGTTGCTGTTCGGCTTCCTAACGCGGCGACTGCGGGCGGTGACGTCTACCGTGTCGCAGTTTGCGGCGGGCGAATACGAGGAGCGTGTCGCTGACCAGTCCGGCGATGAACTCGGGCAGCTCGCCTCGTCGTTCAACAAGATGGCAGATACGATCGTGGCGCACATCGAGGAGATGCAACGAATAGACCGCCAGCGACGCGAGTTGGTCGCCAACGTTTCCCATGATCTGCGGAGCCCTTTGTCGTCTATGCAGGGCTATCTCGAGACGATCAACATGAAGGAGGCCGAGCTGTCGCGCGAGCAGATTCGTGACTACCTCGACGTGGTGTCCCGCAATGCGCAGTCGCTCAGCTCACTTGTGTCCGAGCTGTTTGAGCTTTCGAAGCTCGACGCCGACCAGGTATCGTTGAAGATGGAGTCCTTCTCGTCGTCCGAGCTCGTCCAGGACCTGGTGCTGAAGTTCAAACCTGAGGCGGACGTCAAGGGAGTCGAGTTGCGGGCTGAGCTTGGCGACGAGCTCCATCTCGTGCACGCGGACATCGCCTTGATCGAGCGTGCGATTGGTAATCTAGTTGACAACGCCATCCGCTTTACGCCAGCCGGGGGACGTGTGCTGGTCCGCACTGAGCGGGTAGGAGAGGAGGTAGGTATTTCGGTGTGCGATTCCGGCCCGGGCATCCCGGAACATGAGTTGGATCACATATTCGAGCGCTTCTACAGGGTCGACAAGAGTCGATCGAGAGAATTGGGGGGAGCCGGTTTGGGGTTGGCTATCACGCGTCGCATTGTGCAGCTTCACGGCGGGGATGTAAGCGTTGAGAGTGTCGTCGGATCGGGCACGACCTTCTCCTTTCGACTTGACGCAAACGGCAAAAGAGAAGGCGCCCCCTGATGCGGAGGCGCCCTTTCTCGTACTGATTTCGTGCGCTTGTGCTACAGATTTGTGTCTGTTTCTTCCGGGTAGAACCGGATCTGCACGAGCTTCAGACCATTGTTGTCGTAGCTCCAGAGGTAGTCCTGGAGGGCGTCGTTGAATAGGTTGTAACGCTCAGTCGATCCGTCGCCGTCGAGATCCGCGTACACGTATAGAAGGTATTTCGATACGTTGCTGAATTTCTGACGGCCTTTGGTCCGCTCGACGTACAATGCGGTCACGCTGCAGACCTCCTGCTCGTCGCCTTCGATCGTCGGATCCGGATCGTAGGTGGCACAAGGAGTGATCCTACCGTTTCCGCCCGGCTTTCCGAGTGCCCGTGCGTACACCGAATAGACGGTCACCCCGTCGTTATCCGGGTCGGGGTTTGGCAGCTGGAACTTCGCGCCATTCCCATCGGTGCCGTTGGCATCGAGGACGTCAAACGTATCGCCTTCGGCCAGCAGGATCTTGGTGTTGCCTTCCAGCTTGACGAAGATTCGATGACCGTTGTTGTCGTCCATCGCGGCAGTCTTGTCTTTCGAGACGCCGATGAGGTTCAGATTGTAGTGTGGACCGCTAGGTGCGCCGTTGCCCGTCTTCACCAACACCTGGCTCGAAAGCTGCTGCACAAGTGCGTCATCCAGCGTCGATTCTTCGAACTCGGTCTCGGTGAGCGAGTCGGAGCAGCCGGCCCAGACAAGCGCAACGAGTGCGAGAGCGATAGGGTAGGTGAAATAGCGTCGTTGAAATAGAATCATGAGACCCTCCCATGGTGGATAGATTGGTCGACGCGGCGGCGTGTGGGTACGACACTTAGCCGAGCATGGGAACTGCGATGTCTCGACGACGGACCGGGGGCTCCACGGGGGTAGATGACCGAGGAATCGCCGCCGGGTACAATTAGCAGTGGAGATATCGACCAGAAAACGACTTCCTTAAGCGAGGTCGTACGATTTCACGGTCCGTATTCGCGCGCTACTTTGGGAGGGTCGGGTACAAGAGTTACTCGTGCTTGTCGCCGTGCGTAGCGTATCCGCGGAGCGTGTTGTACTTGTGACGTTGCGGATGTGTCAGGATCTCGACTTGTGCGAGGTGCGCATGAAGATGTGCCGCACGAAGACGGCCTTGGAGTGCTGCGATGTGCGCCGTGAGTGAGTCGAGCTTCTCGGCGGTGATCTGGTGGCTCGAGAACTCGTCGTCGAGCGTCTTCTCTGCCTCGACTATCTCCTGACCGAGGGAGGTCGCTTCCTCCTTCATTGCGTGGAACAGCTTCTGCGTTTCGGCTCGCTGCTCTGCGGTCAATTCGAGTGGCTCGGCCAGCTCGAGGACGTGCTTCGGGCCGGGGTATCCATTGAGTTCGGCCGGCAGAGCCATCCCCATTCCCTCGCCGGCAAGCAGTTGTTCGATTTGCTCTCCCGACAGCGCCTTGACGTCGCGATCAGCGAAGTCTGCATAGGCCGAATGATGGGATGGATCGTGTTGGGCAAATGCCGGCGTGGACGTCAGAATTGCGAAAAGCAGAATGCACGAAATGGTCGTCACGGCATTGGGCATATAAGGTATCAACATGATGGTATGCAAAGTGTTATAAAAAATAATCAATGTGTTTGATTAGGAAATTACTCGTCTGTCGCATAGACCAATGAGGCGATTCTCCATTCGTCTTGATGGTTAAGCCATGTGAACGCGTCGGTTCCTCGCCACGTAATCACCGAGTCGTCGTCACCGAAGCGCGCCTCATAGGTTGCGAAGACAACTGCAATGGGGCCTCGGATCGTCGCTTCCTGTTCCAGCAGACGCTCCTCGAAGACCGGCGCACTGTCGGGGCCGAGATCTGTTTGTTCGATGAAGGCTTCGATCGTTGTCGGGATAACTCGCGATGAGGTTTCGTCGGGCGGCTGCCACGCAGTGGTGAGCGTTGCGCCGGGCCAGAAGAACTCACGATATGCCGGCCAGTCGCGGTTGCTCATCGCATCGTAGTAGTCGGCGACGCGGTCCTCTATCAGCCCGACAAGACTGTCCGCCCCCATCGACGATACCTCTTTGGCTTCGTCGCTGGCCGGCCCGTTGCCGCAGCCTCCCAGTATGATCGCGACCGCTGCGAAAGCAATGACGGATGAGGAGGGAAGCTTGGGTATGATTGGATCTCTCATAGGAGTTCGTGAATGCGCGACTGGAGTGCGGGAATCACATCCGTCTCGAACCAGGGGTTTCGCCGGACCCAGATGCGGTTCCGAGGGCTGGGATGAGGCAAGGGTAGATGCGTGGGCCAAAACGACTTCCAGCGACTGACCAGGTCGGTGACGGTCGACCGTCGAGCATCCAGATGGTAGTCCTGTGCATACTTGCCGAGCACAAGTGTGAGCGCAACATGTGGAAGGGAAGCCAGGAGCTGCTCGCGCCACGCCGGGGCACATTCTGGCCTCGGTGGCAGGTCGCCGCTCTTGCCTGACCCGGGATAGCAGAAACCCATCGGCAGGATGGCAACATGCGAACTGTAGAACGTATCGCGGTCGATTCCCATCCAGTCCCGAAGGCGGTCGCCGCTGGGGTCGTCAAATGGGATGCCGGACTCGTGAACGCGGCGGCCGGGTGCCTGCCCCGCGATGAGAATCGTAGCGCTCGCGTCGGCCTGTACGACGGGCCGCGGGCCGTGCGGGAGATGCTCCTCGCAGATGCGGCATGCAAGGACATCGGGGAGGATAGCGTCGAGAGGGTTCAATGGGTCAATTGAAAGGTCGTCATTCCCGCTAAAGGAAAACTGCTTCGATAGCGGATGGATCCCGGATCCCCCTGCTTCCGCAGGGCCACGGAGGCGTGGGATGATAGGATGCCGGGGCTCACCGGCTCGTCATGCCCGCGCGAGCGGGCACCCATGGAAGGCGGCGTTTGCTTCACGTCGGAACAGCTCCCGGATCAAGTCCGGGAAGACAAAAGTGGCAGGATTCACTTCCCGGCAATCAATTCGGCGATCCTGCGCGACTCCTTGTTAATCTGCTGGAGCATGCCCCCGGGCGACACATAC
>JAHHLP010000554.1 GCA_018679295.1 Rhodothermia bacterium | reverse complement strand
AACCTGAGCAGGCAGACCAACTCTCTGATAGATTCTATCGGGCCGATGTGCCTGAGGTTCAGGCCGAGACTGGAAGCGGATTGGGACTCTCCATTGTGAAGGCGATCACAGAGGCGTACGACGGAACGTTCACCGCTCATAGCGATGGCCGAAATCAAGGAGCAAGTTTCCAGGTGATCCTGCCACAGACTGGTGCCACCAGTCGAAGCGTGACTGCGTGAACTCGTTGCGACGGGAGAGTCCGTAAATCTCGCGGGGCCAGAAGAACTCATCCGTTGCCTAGGGAATGGCGGCGTGAGCTTTCGGGCTCGTTGCCGTTGCGGCGGCTCGTCTGCCCGGGCGATGGCCCACGACCGCGAAGATGTTTGCGCGAGACTTCTGAACAGACATCAGCAGGTGATTGTCGATGCCTTCAAGTGATCGTCTCATTTCCAGCTCGTCACATGTAGCGGACGCGGTCAGTCAGGATTTCCCCGCTTGCCATGCCGCTGGCGTCTACATACGTTGGCCATGGCGCCCTCCGCACCGCCAACGCGAAAACCGTTAGCTGGCATGGATTATGACCCTTGATGAACTCAAGCAGAATCCGCGGCAGGTTGGCGCAGATTTTCATGTGGTTGCAGCCCGGGCCTGGCGAGATTTCGGAGTAGCGGGCTCTGTTCAGTCACCCCTCGTCTATGCGGCTTTGGAGTACCGCGCAGCGATTGAGCGTGTTGCGCTGGAACTCTCCGCAATTATCATCCACGATGATGAGACCAAAGATGTGGCCAGCGCTCCGGAAAAGTTCTCATCACTTCTGACATGGCTACACTCACTTGGTGGCGGGACTAAGAAGCTGCTCTACCGCGTCCTGAAGTTTAATCGGATACTGTCCCAACACATCGGAGCGCCAAAACCATTGTCGGTACCTGATACTGGCACACTGCATAACTACTGGATGCGACTTAGCGATCTTTGTCATTGTCAACGTGAGCCCGCCGACTCGTGGGATGACCCCCAATTTGTTGCATCCGGCTATCAATTACTCGGCGAGGTAGATGCGTACCTAGCAACACTTCTCATATCAAACTCCGTGGGCAGCGTCTCCGAAAAGGATATGCCACAAGAGGTACTACAGGCCAAGCGAGATTTTGTGGAGGAGAGGATAGACGAACCGACTCTCCGAACCCGATTGCGGCTTATGGATCCTGTACTGGAATCGCGATTCAGGACGCGGCATGCCGGCTAGCCCTCGCATGTAGCGGACGCCGTCAGTCGGGATTTCCCCGCTTGCTAGGCCGCTTACATCTACATACGTTGACCTCGGCGCTCTCTGCGGCGCTCGCTAATGCGAAGACCGTTAGGTGTTCCCAACGATGCACGTATTCATTGATACTAACATACTTCTGAATTTTTACCACTTTTCGAAAGACGAGTTGGATACTCTCAACGACGTATTTGCATCATATGAACACGGCTCGGCGATTGTACATCTCACTGAGCAAGTGCGAAATGAATTCCAACGAAACAGAGAAAACAAGATTAAGGACGCTCTTCGAAAGTTCCACGACGTGAAGATTACACAGCAACTACCCACCTTCATGCGGAGTTATGTCGAGTTCGACCAGATAAGGAGCCTCGCTAGAGAACTCGAGAAGAAGCGAAACTCAATACAGAATCAAGCTGACCGCGACATCAGCGAACACAAACTCCTCGCAGATATTCTGATTGGCGATATCATCGAGAGGTCCGAGGTTACTGAGATCACGGACGAAGTATTTGCGCAGGTGCAGAGAAGGGTAGCGCTCGGAAATCCTCCTGGAAAACAGGGGTCACTAGGCGATGCTGTGAATTGGATGCTCCTTCTGGAGTCCGTACCCAGTAGCGAGGACATGCACCTAATTAGTGAGGATGGCGACTTCTACTCGGTACTCCATGAAGAAGAGCCCCACCCGTTTCTCGCGCGGGAGTGGAAGGAGAAAAAGGGCGCATCCCTCTTTGTATATAGGACGCTTACTTCGTTCATCGAGGAACACTTCGACGGCGTTGCTTTCAGCTTCGACAAAGACAAGGACGCTTTGATCGACGGATTGATTGACTGCGGGAGTTTCGCCAACACACATGCGTTGATCGCGCAGCTTGAAGAATATTCGTACTTCTCATTCAAGGAAGTAAACAAGATTCTTGCTGCAGCAGCCGACAACAATCAGTTTGGCTGGATTGTGACAGACGATGACGTTGCGGCCTTCTTGAATCGGGTCGCTGTACCGCACTTGCCAAATATCACGGACTCCGGGCACCGCAAAATCCTGACGAGTGTGCTTGACTACCTGCAAGGAAGAGACGACGATGACGCTTGAGCAGAATCTCCCTGTACGCCTACGGCCTTCTCGGTGACTACGAGGAACTTCATTCTGCGGTCGTTGGTAGCCGGATTGTGTCCGGCGTGGAAGAGAGTGACCATCCACCGGTCGAAGCATCAATGCACCTATATCCAAATCCGTTGATGGAATTTGGCGTGCTAGCCATCGATGTCGGGACTACTACTACGGTGACAGTGGACCTTTTCGATGTTCTCGGCCGACGGGTTCAGACGCTGTCCGACGGCTTCGTCTACCCCGGCCGACACGAACTGACCCTTGACGTGTCCTCACTACCTGCTGGCGTCTACTTCTTCCGGCTGCGGGCTGGAGATCGGGTGGAAACCAGAAGCCTCGTGGTGGCCCGGTGAGGGCGGCAGAATCTCAAGTCCGAGACGGTAAATCGTTGTTGGTTTCTTCAGTCACTCAGCGTGTCACCGCAGGCACTTGACGGCCGACTTGATCCGACGCTCATCGATGTCCTTCATGTACTCTACGGACACTCGATAGGAGTCGACTTCCCACTGTTCCCCGACATCGAAATCGGTACCCTCGAGCATGCCAACGAACTCGACGGTTCCGGCCTGCAGCACGACAGTTGCGAATACGTAGAGTCTCGCTGGGTCAAGGTCCCAGACCACAAATCTCCCGCTACTGTCCCGACTGACGACAATGCGGCACCGACCCAATCTGGCGGCCTCGATTGTTACCGCTGGCGTGGACGGGTCCACTAGTTTCGCGAGCGCAATCTCAGCAGCCGCCTGATCTATGTGTTCCTGCGCCGATTTAAGGTTGGAGTAGTGCGGGTCCATGGGTTCATCCATTCTTGCGTTTTTTTGGTTACCTCAGACATCAATGACACGGAGCGCGGCTTTGACCTCAGAACGGAACGTCCGTGGCCACGCCATTGGTCGAGAAGTCCGGCTCGGCGGGTAGCCGCCCCATATGTCAAATGAAAGGCATTGTAGCCAAAGACTCTAAATCCAGCCAAGAATCTCCACTTCGTTCTCCCGGGTCGCATCCCAGAGCGCAAGCGCCAGTGCGAGCACAAGGTCATCGTGTTCGCTCGACCGCCAGTGCTCGTACGACGCGTGGCCGGTCTCTGCGCTGAGCTTGACCTTGAAGTTCTGCATCTCGTGCGTGAGCACGTCGCGCAAGTCGAGCGTGGCCGGGATTCGCAGCTGACCATTCTGTAGCAGCACCTGCATCGTCGAGATGAGGTCGCGTTTCGGCACGCGCAGGTCCCAGCCTTGGCGACTGACGGCATCGCCCCCAGTGATAGTGACGGCCGTGATGTTCAATCCTCGTTCTCGCATGAGATCGATGACGGCCCGCCCGACGCCGGTGGCATCTACGGTGATCCTAAGCGACTTTCCGTCAAGGCTTGGAGAACCGGCAACAGCGACAACTCGGTCGGCTATGCGGACGTACGAGTCGCCGAGGTACCGCTTCAGGTAGCGCAGACGGTACTCCTTGTCGGTGTCCCCGGCTTTCGCCGGATCGCCCAACAGTTCGTCGTGGACACCAACGGAGTTCGTGGTGTGCACGCTTACCCTTTCGATGAGCGCAAGGGCAGTGTAGTCGTTGACTTGACCGAGATCGACGCCGAGGTAGTATGCACTCATGCGGCCTCAGCGTTTTCGATGATCGTCAGCGGCTCCAAGTCGTCCGTGAACGCCGCTGCGATGTCTGAGTATCGAAACACCGAATCGATGGTGTCGGTGAACGTACAGAAATACTCCGACTCGAAAACTGGTGCGGGCATCCGCCGCCGTTCCCGCCGCAAGAACTCTTCCGTGATGCGGGGGCACTCGGCAGCAGTCACCTTCACCCGCGCGTAGTCGTTGCGGCCCTCCATCCACTCACGCCAAAACCACCCACGCTTTCCACCCGGAGTTGTCATCGCAATCAGTTGCCCTCCTGAGACCGCCAGCATCGGCGTGAGTGTGTAGAACAGCTGGTCTGGTATCCATGCCGCCTCGTCCAGAATCACAAGCCTCGGGCCCGAGTAGCCGCGCACTGTTGCCTCTGTGCCTGGAAGCGCAATGATCCGCGACCGATTAGCAAGCTCGAGCCGGAGAGCCGAAAGGTTGTCGGCCGCAACGATCTCATTCGTCACACGGTGGAGGTATACGCACTTGTGGAAGAGCTCCTGCGCCTGGCGGAGACTTGGGCCAGACAGCAACACGAGAGAGCCCGGCTCGTACAGGGCGCAGTGGAGCGCCTTCGCGGCTGCCGCAGTGGACTTCCCCCCTTGCCGACACACGAGTTGCAGTAGGTCGTCAGAGGTGTTCTCGAGGATTTCTCGCTGCCATGGGTCCGGCTCCTGCCCACCAGCCGTCATCATGGCACAGGGGTCGTCCGCATAGTCGGAGCGGTCCGCAACTGTCGCGGTCTGAAGGCGTTCGACCTGCGTCCGTAGCTCGCGTATTTGAGTCCGGGTGCTCATGGCTTTCCGCTCATCCTGCTCCGAGGCTAGCACACGTGCAGATGCAGCGCGTAGGCCCTACTGAAGACTGGCCGATCCATTTGTAGCGCTGTCACCAATCTGCCGGTGGC
>JAHHLP010000051.1 GCA_018679295.1 Rhodothermia bacterium | reverse complement strand
CCCTTGCCACGTTGCCGGCACGCAGGCCGCCTGCAAGAAATACGGGCCTGTCCTGGCAAACGGGGCGGGCAAGGCGCCAGTCGAAGGAGATTCCGGTTCCACCGGATCGTCCATCGACACGGGAATCGAGCAGCAGGTAGTCGGCCGCATCGCGATATCCTTCAGCCGCACGAACGAGATCGTCCTGGCTCGTGCCCGGAGCGATGCCGAGGGCCTTGATCACCGGCGCTTCTACCAGCCCGCAATACTGCGCTGACTCCGTTCCGTGCAGCTGAACGAGGTCGAGGCCGACGCTGTCAGCGACTTGGTTGACCACGTCAACGTCCTCATCAACAAACACGCCCACAGCCTGCGGACCGATGATCCACTCGTTGATGTCTTTCGCAAGTTCCGTAGAGATGCAGCGCGGGCTCTTTTGATGGAACACGAAGCCGAGGTAATCAACTCCGGCAGCCGCGCAGAATCGCGCGTCTTCGAGGTTCGTAATGCCGCAGATCTTTAGTCGCGGATTCATTGTTCTTCGTTAATGCCGACCTGCGTCTCCAGATCGCGTGTCGTTTCAAGCAACGAGCCGAGGGCGTCGCCCGGTTGTGCCGCTCGCATCAGTGCCTCTCCAACAAGGATTGCGTCTACACCCGCGCGCAAAACAACGCGAATGTCGTCCTCGTTGCTGATGCCGCTTTCTGCGACCCGAACCATTGAATCGGGAACGAGCCGAAAGACGTCGATAGCCCCTTGAAGGTCTACCTCAAACGTCTTCAGGTCTCGGCTGTTCACACCGAGAACCCGAACCTCGTCGAAGTCGATTTTGTCCAGGTCGTGAGGGGAGTAGACTTCAACAAGATGTGCCATTGACAACTCCCGGCACGCGTGCAGCAGCTCTTCGAGCTGCGAAGCTTCGAGGCAGGTAGCAATCAGCAGGACGGCGTCTGCGCCAAACGCCCGCGCCTCGACCACCTGGTACGGATCGACAACGAAGTCCTTTCGGAGAATCGGCAACGAAGCCGCGCCGCGCGCGACCGATAGGTTCTCCAGCGACCCCTGGAAGTAGTTGGGTTCGGTGAGTACCGAAATGGCTGCCGCTCCGGCATCTTCATACTGGCGTGCAATATCGGTGACGCTGAACTCCTCGCGAATGACCCCCTTACTCGGAGACGCGCGCTTGATCTCCGCGATTACGCCGAGTCCGTCCTGCGCGATCGCGGTCTCGAAAGGCCGCCGCGGTTCATTGAAATGTACCTGCTCGCGAAGCTCGCTTTCCGCGACGCTTTGCCTGCGCTTCTGGAGGTCGCGCGTGGTACGGTCGACGATTTCGTCAAGGATGGTCATGCCAGCTGCTTCGCCTCCGTTGAAGCTTTTCGGAGCGCATCCAGCCTGGCGGTTGCGGCACCGGAGTCAATGCTCTCGTAGGCTATCACAAGAGCCTCGGCAACCGTTTCGGCAAGTCCCGCGGCGACAATACCGTGAGCGGCATTTACCGCTACGATCTCGCGCGGGCCTCCCGTAGATCCCGAAAGCACATCGAGCGTCATCCGGGCGTTGTGTTCCGGACCCGATCCCTGCAGTTCGTCGATGGGAAAAGGTCGAACGCCGAGGCTCGCCGGATCAAATGTACTCCGCTCTGCTTCCCCCGCCGTTTGCCGGCGGCAGACGAACTTCGTTGTGGGCGCCGACACGGACACCTCATCAAGTCCATCCTCCGAGTGGACGACAATCGCATACTCTGCCCCGAGTTGGGCGAGAACACCAGCGATCTTTTCGGCGGCAACCACGCTGAACGCTCCGACAAGCTGCCGACGAACACCCGCCGGGTTGCAGAGTGGACCCAGCATGTTGAAGAAGGTCCTGACGCCCAATGCTCGCCGGATCGGCATCACGTTCTTCATCGCGGGGTGGAACAGCGGCGCAAACATGAACCCGATACCCGCCTCGCGAATGCAGTGCTCAACGCCACGCGCGGGCAAGGCTGCTTCGACACCCAGCGCTTCCAACACATCAGCGGATCCGGACTTCGATGATATCGACCGGTTGCCATGCTTGGCCACGGTGCAGCCGGCACCGGCGCAGACAAAGGCGGCCGCCGTCGAGACGTTGAAGAGGCCCGCTCCGTCGCCGCCTGTTCCACACAAGTCGATGGCATTCTCATCATCAACAGCAACGCGAACTGCGAACTCGCGCAGCACCTCGGTAAAACCCGACAGCTCATCGACCGATGGCCCTCTTGCGGTGACGCCAATCAGGAATCCGGCGATTTCTTCTGGGCCGGCGTTTCCGCTCATTACCACTCGCATGGCGTCGCCGGCCTGACTTCGGCTCAGCTTCTGTCCCGAGGCTACTATGGACAGCGCCTCCTTCAACGTGACCCCGCGTGGGCCGCCGCGACCGTGTCGATACCGATTCCGGCAAGCCAGTTTTGGACGATTGCCGGCCCCTCGGTTGTCAGAATGCTCTCCGGATGAAATTGGATGCCGTGAATGGCGTGCTGTTTGTGTTGGATCGCCATGATTACACCGTCCTCCGTCTCCGCCGTGACACGCAGTTCGCGCGGTAGTGAGTTGCGCTCAATCACAAGCGAGTGATACCGGGTGGCAGTGAATCCCTCGGCTATGCCGGAAAAGATGTCGCGTCCATCATGGTGGATGTTGCTGGTCTTGCCGTGCATCAGAGTCGGTGCATGGACAATTTGGCCGCCGAAGACTTCGCCGATCGCCTGGTGCCCGAGGCACACGCCAAGGATGGGCACGGAGGCCCCGAGGCGATCGATCACCTCCATGCTGATCCCGGCATCATTCGGCCGGCCCGGCCCTGGTGATATGAGTATTCCATCCGGGTTGAGTTCGCTAATCTCTGCAATCGTAATCGCGTCGTTACGAAATACCTGTACCTCGTCCACCCAGCGGGCAACAATATGCACCAGGTTATAGGTAAACGAGTCGTAATTGTCGATGACGATAATCACGGCGTCCCGCACGGAGTCGTTGCGAAGGAAATCACTATTGAAGGGTCCGGAGAATCCCGGTCAGCTCGCGCACTC
>JAHHLP010000207.1 GCA_018679295.1 Rhodothermia bacterium | reverse complement strand
AGGCGGCCGAGACGCCAAACATGGATTCGCTTGCCGCGCGGGGCATTACTGGTTTGGTGCGACCCCTTGAAAGTTGGGTTCCCGTCGGAACGCAGGTCGGTAGCGCGCTATTGATGGGTCTTGCACCGGCGGATCTACCGAGCCTCACAAGGGGTCCTGTGGAAGCTGCCGGTGTTGGTATGTCTCTCGCCGAGGGCAATGTGGCACTCCGGTGCAACTTCGCGACCCTGGAATCGAATGGCGTGGGCTTCACGGTCGTGGATCGTCGGGCCGGGCGAATCGACCGCGGAACCGTCGAACTGGCGGAAGCGCTGGATGGGATGGAGCTGTTTGGCGGTGTGAAGGCGCGGTTCAGGGCATCGACAGAGCATCGAGCAGTACTCACACTCGAGGGCGAGGGTCTCTCCGCAGATGTCACAGACACAGACCCGGGTTCGGGTAATGGTAGTGCCGTACCTGCCAGCCGCGCGCTGCGAGAGGGCGACGAGGACGCCGAGAGAACAGCCGCGTTGGTCAATGAGTTTGTTTACCGCAGCTCCGAGGTCCTCAGTGACCACGCCGTGAACATGCAGCGGATCGGAAAGGGACTGAAACCTGCGAACGGTGTCCTGACACGGGGCGCCGGCAGCGTGGTGGAGCTACGCAACTATGTCCGATATCTGGGACTACGGGCGTCGGTCATCGCAGGGGAAGGGACCGTTCGTGGCCTTGCAAATCTTTTCGACTTCTCGCTCACGTACAAGGCTGAGTTTACAGCGTCAACGAACACCGACCTCGATGAGAAGGTTGCTGCCACGCTTGTTGCCCTCGAAAGAAGTGACGTCGTGTTCCTGCATATCAAAGGTCCCGACGTAGCCGCACACGACAAGGATCCGCAGCGAAAGCGGGACTTCCTGCAGTCGGTGGATCGTGCCCTCGAACCACTGATGTCGCGCGACATCGTGTTTGCGATTACGGGTGACCACTCGACAGACTCTAACTCCGGTAGGCATACGGGTGATGGGGTGCCGGCGCTTATCGCGGTCACCGGAAACCGTACCGACTCGGTTCAATCCTTCGGTGAAACGACGTGTGCGACGGGAGGGCTTGGACATCTTTCGTCGACTGCGTTCCTCACGGCCGTGATGGACCACATGCAGGTCTTGCATAACTACCGGGGCTACGAGGACGACTTTCTTCGCTAGGTGTGTTTGCCGGACGTTCGCGTCATGCGGACATAGCTTCAGTCGTGGTGGCCACAGGAACCAGCCGTGCGAGTCCTCGCGCACGAGGAATCGAGCGCGCAGTTAGGCGCCAAGCCCCCTCGTGATCAAGATCACGAGGAGTGGAATCACAAAAAACACAGTGACAATGTATGCGAGTGCATACAACCGGTTGTTTGCAGCTGCTTTTCCCAGGGCCTCCGCCAGGCGCACGGGGACGTCTCGAACGCCTGGAATCGGGAGAAAAAGAGACGTGCCCAGTGAGTTAAAAAGGAGGTGCGCGATCGCGACCTGAAGGGCTGCCGCGCCTGCCATCTCGCCGCCCCCGGCAAGTACCAATGCGGCCATCAGGGCCGTGATCGTCGTTCCGAGGTTGGCGCCGAGAATGAACGGGTACACTTGAGTAACGGAAACCAAGCCGGCTCCGACAAGCGGTACGATCACAGAGGTCGTAATCGACGATGACTGAACCATCACGGTGACGATGGCGCCGACCATCAATGCCTTGGGAGCAGTTCCGAAGAGGTACTTGTGAATCAGTGCTTCAGAGCGGTCGCTGGATATCAGTCGTAGAATCGTGACCAGGTATCGAAGCGAACCGAACAGGCAAGCAGCCCCGACTATCATTACAACAAAGCCGTTCGAGTTGGCGAGCTCGATAATCCACTCTGTAATCGGGCGGGTCAACAGCTTTACCGGGCTCAAGAGATCAGCCCCGCCGATATCAGAGATTCCGGATGCCATCCATCGCGCGGGTTTTGAGAGAAGTCCGAATCCTAGCTCAAGCGGAAAAATCAGAAGGAGCGTTAGCAGATTGAAGATGTCATGTACTGTGGCGCCTGCGAACGCCCTCCGGAATTCGTCCTTTCGGGTTACGTGACCCAGCGAGACGAACGTGTTAGTGATACTGGTTCCGACGTTTGCGCCCATCACGATCGGAATGGCCCCGGCCACAGTGAGACCTCCACCGGCAACCAGCGAAACGGTAAGCGAGGTTACCGTGGAGGAGCTCTGAACAAGCGACGTGGCGAGGATGCCTATGAACAGTGCGACAAACGGATTCGACGTCGTTTCGATCAGCGTCGCAGCCACATCCCGTCCCATCAGTTTGAGTGAGGACCCGAGCAGCTCAAGACCGACAAAGAAAACAAAAAGGGCTGCGGTCAGCGCCAGGTAAGGAAGTGCACCCCGGAGTGAGCGCATGGAGTCGTAAAGAGATGGTTGACCAGAAGGTGGCCGGATGGCAGACGGCCTATCCGTAGCGCCCCTCAATATAGTCCGCTGTCTTCTGACTTCGCGGCGTTACAAACATCTCTTCGGTCTTGCTGTGTTCGACCATCTTGCCGAGCAGCATGAACGCGCACTCGTCGCTCGCTCGGCGGGCCTGCGCCATGTTGTGGGTGACAATCAGAATTGTATAGTCCCCCCGCAGATTCCAAATGAGCTCCTCAACAGCTTCGGTAGCGGCCGGGTCGAGCGCCGAACACGGCTCGTCCATCAGCAGGACGAAAGGTTTGATAGGGAGCAGCCTTGCGATGCAGAGTTTCTGCTGCTCCTCCAGGGGGAGCGTGGTGGCCTTCTGACCGAGCCGGTCCTTTACAGCGTCCCAAAGCAACACATCGCGCAACGACGACTCTACGATTTCATTTTGCTCGGCTTTGCTGAGTTTCTCTTCACGTCCCCGGTGGACACCAGTGCTGAAGAGGATGTTATCCCTGATAGACAGCGGGAACGGATTAGGTCTCTGGAACACCATTCCGACCTGTTTCCGGAGCTGCGCCAGTTCGACGTTATCGTCGTAGATATTCTTGCCTTGTACTTCAACAGTACCCTCCGTTCGGACGTATCCGAGGCGCTCGTTGATGCGGTTCACGCATCGAAGCAGGGTAGACTTGCCGCAGCCGGATGGTCCGATCAGCGAGGTCACGATTCCCCGCTTGACGTCGAAATCGATATCAAAGAGGGCTTGGAAATCTCCATACCACAGGCTGAGGCTCCGCGTCCTGATTGCATGCCGGGGGGCGCCCGCTTTTCCGTTGCCGGTGTCTAGATCCGTCATTCGTCAACCAAACCGGCCGTTGATGTAGTCTATCGTGCGCTGGTCCTGAACCTCGCCCTCAAACATCGCGTCCGTTTGACCGATCTCGACACACTTGCTGTTGAGGAAGAATGCCGTCCGATCGGCAAGCCTTCGTGCCTGTTGAACGAGATTTGTCACAAGGATGATTGTCATCGACTCTTTTAAGCCCTTGAGGACGTCCTCGATGCGCATCGTAGTGACAGGGTCGACGGCGATAGAAAACTCGTCCAGCATTAGCAGCACTGGATCCTGGGATAGCGCACGGGCGATCGTAAGCCGCTGTTGCTGACCGCCCGAAAGGAGGC
>JAHHLP010000497.1 GCA_018679295.1 Rhodothermia bacterium | reverse complement strand
AATTTGCCCGGCTCCTGAAGATTGGTTCGGAGGCGGTGCGAAGGGCGGATCCGGATGCTATTGTCGTGCTAGGGGGGCTCGCGCACGATACAGATTGGCTGTAACGGCTGTTCGTTGAGAAAGCGGTAAGCGCTTATGTGGATGTCGTCAACATGCATAATTACTACGAGACGTGGGTGGGACGGCCGATGGAGGATATCGTCGACTATATCAATCGGGTTGATGGCATCGTCCGTGAGCACGGAAACGCTCAGACGCTCTGGATGGCGGAGGTGGGCTACAGCACCTATCGGGACGGCGCCCGCGTATCGGATGACTACTCTGCTTACTACGACTACGAGCACACGCGTCCATATCAGGCCGTGGATATTGTGCGTCGCCTGACGGCGGCGCTGTCGACGGGGAAGCTGTCAGCAATTGCATGGTACGAGATCAAGGATCTCAACCCTGGCGAGTTGACGATTGGTGATTTTGAGAACAACGGCAACCTGGGAGTCGCGTCGGCTTCGTATGAGCCAAAGCCCGGGCAGCAAGCGCTCGCCTTCTTCAGTCGGCTTACGTCGGAGCCAATGAAGTCGATCGACGACCGAGTCAAGGTCAGCCGGCAAGATGATTCGGACGCCCACGTGTATGTCTTTGAGCAGGAGGATGGCGACATCATCCTGGTGGGCTGGCTGCCGACATTCGTACCGGAAAAACGTGGCGATCCCGGCGTCGGTGACCATAAAGACGGAAGGCGCGAAACGGTGTCAGTCACGGTGCCGAGCGTACTTGCTGGCCCCGTCACGCGGTTTGACGAGACCGGTGGCGAATTCCCCTTCGAAACCGTTGTTCGGCAACCGACCGAAACGAGTCTCCGGCTCGCGCTGAGTGGCGGCGGCGTGACGATTGTTCACGCCCGGAAGCAGTAGTCACTAGAACCAAGCGGTAGTTACATGTCGACTCTCCAAGCTCATCCGATAACTTCTGAGCGGTTCGCTCCGTTCGGAAAAGTCGTCCTGTCACCATCGAAGGCACCCACTGCCGAGGGTGACACCTTCAAGTTCTGGTCGGATATCGCTCACTTTGAAATAGAGGGTGAAACTGAGATCGGTCTTTGCACGGTTTACCGAACCGAGCAGGGTCGCGTTGACTGGATGGAGCGCCATCATCGTACGCCCGAGATCCTGGTGCCGATCGATTCCCAGTTCATACTTCCCGTAATGACCAACGACGAACCGCCGGTGATCGAGGCTTTTACGGTTAACGTTGGAGAGGCGGTTGTTCTTCGTCCTGGGGCATGGCACAGCGCCTGTATTCCGGCAGACGCAGACCGGTCGACCTACTTCGTAATATTTCGCCGCGGAACACCGTCTACTGACGTCGAGAAGACTTCGACGGAGCCCACAGAGGTGTCGGTTGCATGACGGACACTCGTGCTGAAGACCAGCGGATGGTTTCATCCAATTCACTCGAAATCCGGTTTGGCTCGAGCCCGCTCGTAATCGAATCGATTCGATCCGCGAGGGGACAGATTATCTGCGCCGGCGGATCTCAGGAGTTTCTCTTACGGGTCGAGGGTCAGGTTTCGGAGCCGATATTTCTTCGTCGCGTCCTGAGTTTCGATCTCGAATCCGACAAAGTGGCCTTTGTCTTGACAGACGACGAGGGCCGGTATGAGGTCGCCGCCGAGATCGCCGTGTCAGAAGAAGGCCTGCGGTCTTCCTTCCGCGCGACAGGACCGGCGCCGATTTGGTTGATCGAGTGGCGGTTGGCAGGCCTCGATCTGTCCGAGGTCCTCATCCCGGCCTTGGGCGGGCAGGCGGTCACCTCCGCGATGCCCAACGGTGAACGTCTGTCATACAAATACCCATTCTGGTGGAACGCTCAGTTCGCAATCGGAATGACCGGTGAGGATTCGGGTATCTGGCTGCGGACTCTGGATAAAGATCCGCACTTCAAACTACTCCGCGTCGGTCGTGAAGAATCCACATTCGACCTCACCCTGGGTTTTGAGGCAGATGGACCCCTGACCGTTGGAGTGCTCTCGGGCGAGTTCTTTTTGGACGCCTTTGCAGGTTCGTGGAAGGTGCCGGTGGATCGGCATCGTGAGTGGCTAGAGCACGAGTTCAATCTCGTCCCTTACGCCCGGCATCCTTCCTACCCGTCGTGGATGAACGATATCAGCCTTGTACTCGAGTTATGGGGAATGCGCCGCGATCGAGGAAGGCCGGCGCACAGGTTTGACGACATGTGCCGGCGCGTAGAACAATTTGCATCTCAGCATCCCCCTTCGCAGACGCTTCTCTATCTGCCGGGATTCGCTGGAGGCGGCATTGATTCGGGAATACCCGACTACAGCCCGGCAACCAAACTTGGCGGGGCGACCGGATTCGCCAGGCTTATCGACACGGCGCATCGCTTGGGCTACCGCGTTATGATTCACACCAACGTGCTGGGAATGACTTTCAATCACCCGCTCTTCAAGCGTTTTGAGCAGCATCAGGTGGTAGACGTTTTCGGTCGTGAGCAGGGTTGGGGCCTGGATCTTGACGGCGACTGGCTTGCTGAGCCGTACTTCGCCTACATCAACCCGGGTGTGCCCGAGTGGGGTGAACTGATCGCCGACGTCCTGACCGAGTTCGTCTCCGCGTACAGGGTGGATGCGGTCTTCATTGATCAGACCTTGCTAGCGTTCAATGTTAGTCGCGGCCCGAATTTCATTTCTGGAATGCGGACGCACATCGAGCGTCTGCAGCAGTCGTTCCCAGCCACGCTTTTTGCCGGAGAGGGCATCAACGAACATGTTCTTCCGGCGTTGCCGGTAGTACAGATTCACGGCATTGATTCCGTCGCGGACGTCCACGGCATGGATGACCACGTCCCCTGGCGATATGTCCATCCGGTGTCGACTTATCTATTTGGTCCGCACACGAGATTCCTGCCACACCTGCTCACCAAGCATCCCTCCAATCCGGTCTTCAAGAAGCAGGAAGCGGCGTACGCGGATCTGGGTGTGATCCCGACCATCGTCTGCTACGAAGCTGATGATGCGCTATCGGGCCCGGAAATCGATGTCGTCCTGAAGCGCGCTCGACAACTACCGGAGACTGCCATCACTTCCACGACGTGATTGCCGAACGAAACCCGAACCTTCGAGAATTCTGATACGACGCTCTACATGACAACAAGCAACTACGACCTTCGGCCGCTTCTCAAGGGCACGTACTACCCTTACGGTTCGCAGTACTATCGCGCACCGTCTCCACCACCGGAGGACTGGGAAGACGACTTGAGTCGCATGGCCGATCTCGGATTCAACACCGTTAAGTTTTGGGTTCAGTGGAGATGGAATCATCCCGAGGAGAATCGGTTCTACTTCGACGATATCGACCGGCTCATGGATCTCTCGGAGAAGTACGGCCTGAAGGTGATGCTCAACACGATCGTCGATGTCGCTCCCGCCTGGATCTATTCGAAGTACTCGGACGCTTCGATGCTGACGCTGGATGGCAGGCGGATTGGGCCTCAAACGCAATCGCATCGGCAGATCGGTGGCCTGGGTGTCTGCCTGAATCACGACGGCGTCATGAACCACATGTTCGAGTTTCTCAAGGCGACGTTCGAAAGGTACTCCGAACACCCGGCGCTCGAGATCTGGAACGTGGCGAGCGAACCGGAGCTAACGCAAAGCATGTCCGAAATGCGTCTCTACGCCGATGATGCTAGCAAGATGGGCGACATGCTCTGTTTCTGCGACCACTGCATCTTAGCGTTCAGGCGGTGGCTGGAGAAGAAGTACGGCACCGTGGAGCAGCTAAACGCCGTTTGGAACCGGAACTACACGTCGTTCGACGAAGCCGAGGTCCCCAAGACGCGCAACACGTTTAACGACGTAATCGATTGGCGCATGTTCTTTGTGGATGTCCTTGGCGAAAACGTCCGCCGCAGATTCGAGATCGCGCGTGAAGCGGATCGCGGTCGACATCCGCTAATGTGCCATCACGTCTTCATCCAGGGCTTTCCTGTTATTTCAACGGCGAACGACCCGTGGAACGTCGGAAAGCTCGGAGACCTTCACGGATTCACGCAGATGGATGACGCGATGATGCACGACGTCCTGCGGTCGTGTGCTCGTGGGAAGCCGGTGCTTTCGGCGGAGATGCTGATGCTGATGGGCTACACGCTCAATCTGCATAAGAGGATTGACGCGAACGACATCAAGCGGCATGTCTTCACGGGCGTCGCTGCGAACCTGAAGGGATTCGTTTTCTGGCAGTACCGGCCCGAGATGCTTGGGCGTGAGGCGCCCGCGTGGGGACTCAGTCACCTCGACGGGTCGACGACGCCCTGGCTTGAGTCATTCGCTGAAGTTGGAAGAGCCTTGTCTGACAGACAGGAGTTTTTCCATGGCGCCACGAACCGTTTTCCGGCAGACGTGGCCATTCTCTACAGC
>JAHHLP010000046.1 GCA_018679295.1 Rhodothermia bacterium | reverse complement strand
ACGTCCGGCTTTCGGACATCGTGAAAAAGAAGGGTGTCCGGGCAATATGGGGCTGCTACTATTCGAAGAAAATGAGCGGGGGTGGAGAGAGAGAGATCACCTATTTCGCGTACCACTCGCGAATACGCGATTGCCGCCGGTGTATGGACACCTCCCGCTGGCGTTGTGCAGTCAAGAGAGGCATGAACCCGCTCCGTTGACGCAATTATTGACGGAAGGGCGTTCGCCAATGCAGTCGCGCCGCGCTGTGCACCGATCGGACCGATCGAAGAGCAACCGTACACGGCGTCGACTCCCGTATCGCGTGCGGCTGCGTCAATGGCCGATGCCACGGAGGCCAACTCGTGTTCTGATAGCGAGTGAGCGATCAGCGACAGGGGGGTGACGGAAATCTGGACCTCGTCGAAGGAGAAGCCGTAGTGTTCGGCTAGATCGTCGGCGACCCCACGAATCGCTCCGGCTACTCTCCGAATCTTGTCGTAAGCGCGCGCTGTTACGGTAGCGCCCAATTGGCTCGCGCAATCAAGGAGTGAAATCCCAAGATTGAGTCTTCGCACTTCAATCGCGTCGACGGAGGGCAAGGGCAGGTGCTGTGCCGGGTTGGTCGTTCGCAGAGGTGACATCAAACGGCGGCTCAGGGTAAGTTCATCGCTGAATACAAATCTTCGCGGTGCAAAGTAACCCGAACGTCGCCTGAGGCAGCGGCGGCCTGCAAGCGACGTCGCAGTTCAGCCAATGCGATTCTGATTCCACTCAGATCCACGCGAATCATCAACGCGAAAAGTCCGTCTCGTGCTGTCTGGCCCACGTCAACTACCAGGGCTCCACTGTCGGCGAGAACATTCGACAGCACCGCCAGTGAGGTGCCGACATTTGTTCCGGTTGCGGTAACAACTCCGAACTGATCTGACGCAGGTAGCCCTCCAGGTCCGGGCGTCGGATCATGGCCACGAATTCGCGCGAGCACCAGTGACGCCACGGACTCGACTACCTCCGGTTTTGCACCGGGGCCGAGCGCTTGCTCGACCTCCGACACGATTTCACGTATTTGATCCTTGGCCATAGAGGTGTGCGGGATGAGCGGCATGCAACATATGGATTTTAATCAACCGTCACCAGAATGAATCGAGGCACAGTGAGCGCAAAAAAGAAGGTCCGAGCCACTGGCCCGGACCTTGGATCTTGAGATCGCGGGCAACTACTCCGGCTTGACGAGTGCCGTGATGAAGCTCCGGGTGGCGCCTCGGGCCGGGCGCATGACTCGAACGAGGAAATGATCGCCTCCGTCCAAGTCGGAATACAACCGCTCGAAGTCGGAAACGCTCGTGACCTCCTTCTTGTCGAGTTCGACAATGATATCGCCACGTCGCAGGTCCGCCTCCCGGTACGCGTCACTCGATTCGTCGATTGAGGAGACGACGACTCCCTGAATCGACTCGTCATCGAGCTGCAGACTACGACGCAGGCTGGCGGTCAAGTCGCGGATCTCTATACCGAGTCGATTCATCTCACTCGGTTCATCCGATTCCGTGCCACCATTTATTGCTCCTGCGATGGCATCCTCATCGCGCTCACCGAGTTTGACAGCCAGCTCCTTAACGTCACCATCACGGACGATATCAAGCTTCACCGTCGCGCCAGGCAACTTATTTCCGATGATCGTTCTCAGTTGATTGTAGTCTTTCAGTTGGTAGCCGTCGATAGCGGTTATGATGTCTCCGGATCGGAGGTCGGCTTCCTCGGCCGCGCTGCCCTCGGTTACGGACTCAACCTGGGCGGCTCCACGGGGAACGCCAAATGCATCGGCCAACGCCGGGCTTACGGGGCCGAAAGAAACCCCAAGGAACGCACGCTTGACCACTCCGTCGTCGATCAGCTGTGTGGTGACGTTATCCACCACATCGACCGGAATCGCAAACCCGACGCCCTGGTATCCTCCCGAGCGAGAGAAGATCGCCGAGTTGATGCCTATTAGCTCACCGCGCAGGTTGACGAGCGGTCCACCGGAGTTTCCAGGGTTGATGGCTGCATCCGTCTGAATGAACGACGAGAACGTGTTCAGTCGCGATAGAGCAAGACTGGTGCGTCCCAAACCGGAGACGATTCCTGCGGTGACTGTGTTGCCAAGGTCTTCCGACAAGGGAGAGCCAAACGCCATGACCCACTGACCGATGCGAATATTGTTTATTGAACCGTACGGAATCGTCGGGAAATCCGAGCCATCGATCTTGATCACGGCGAGATCGCTGTTAGGGTCGGTGCCCACAACCTCAGCATCGTAGTAGTCTCCGCCGTACAGTTTGACCTCGAGCTCCTCCGCGTTCTGAATCACGTGGTTGTTCGTGATGATGTATCCATCTGAACGAACGATTACGCCGGATCCAAGCGCATTCGATCTGAATTCGCGAGGCTGCTGGTCGAAGAAGTCCTCGAACGGCGTTCCCTCAAAGAAGGGATGAATCTCATTCATCCGATTCTCGCTGACTCGCTCCGAACGGATTTGCACAACGGCAGGGTTGACAGATTCTGCCACTCCAATGAATACTTCTTCAAAGGGACTGGCGTCTGGCAAGTCGGGGCGCTCCTCACTTGAAGTGGAGGTACTGGCCTGCAGGTCACTTCCTACCCGATCAGCGACGCCGAAAATATTTGTGCCAAGGGTAGTCGTCAGGACTCCGGCAAGGAACGTCACGACGACGATCACGGCTATGGATGCTTTTCCTTTTAGACTCATGGTTCTCTGTGGGGTATTTGTGCTCGCCAAGCCGGCCCGATCAGGCTGATCGGACAGATTGACAGATTCTATGCTGGACTACAGTTCATTGTTCAATGTGAAAAAAGTGTGCCAAGACGACGCTATCACGACCCGTCAAAAGGCAGCAGAGCGCGCCGAATACTGGATCCAGACGCGCTCTGCCTAACGGAGGTATCACTCTCACGCCACACACACAATTAAAAACGGGGAGCGGGCGATATTATTGTGTCGCAGCGCGGCAAAATTCAATTCCGTTGCTTCATGTCCTGGTTCTCCCGCATCGCTTGATCAGCCGGGCTATGGTTTGGCAGGTGATAGCCGCGCGAGTTTACTCACCCGGAATCCCGGGCTCGGTCATGTCTCGCACATTTAACAACGCGTCCAGCTGCTCGTCGTTCAGAAGACCGAGCGCCTTGGCAGCCTCCCTGACCGAGATCTTTTCGGCAGCCGACTTCTTGGCCACCTTGCTGGCGTCGTCATAACCAATCGCGCCGTTAAGCGCTGTTGCGATGGACGGATTGAGTTCGAGGAGTTCCTGGCAGCGGTCACGGTCTGCTTCAATACCATCCAGGCATTTCTTTCGAAAGGCGTCACATGCGGCGGCGAGAAGCTCTACGCTCTCCAACATCGCGCTCGCCATCACGGGCATCATGACGTTGAGCTCGAAATTGCCATGTTGTCCGCCGATCGTGACAGTCAGATGATTCCCCATTACGCGGGCGCAGACCATCATCGTCGCCTCGCTCATAACGGGGTTGACCTTGCCAGGCATGATCGAGGATCCGGGCTGAATGGCGGGAAGCCGGATTTCGGCAAGGCCGCTCGTCGGTCCGCTGGCGAGGTGGCGGATGTCGTTGACGATCTTCAGGAGCGCAACGGCTGCGGTGTTAAGAGCGCCGGATGCAGAAACGTAGGCATCTTTTGCGGCCTGCGCCTCGAAGTGGTTGGTTGCCTCCCGAAATACGACGCCCGCTCTGTTGTTTATCTCTTCGATCGCGATAGACGGAAAGTTGGGGTGCCTGTTGATGCCGGTCCCTGTAGCGGTGCCACCGAGCGCAACCTCCGCCAACTCTGCCGAAGCGTTCTCGAGCCGGGCGATGCACCGTCGTACCTGAGCGGCATAGCCGCCAAACTCCTGCCCTAGTCGGACCGGTGTCGCGTCCATGAGGT
>JAHHLP010000560.1 GCA_018679295.1 Rhodothermia bacterium | reverse complement strand
CGATAGGCTCTGATGGACTCATAGCCGAGTCAGAAGGCCATTTTGATGAGGGCGAGTATGCACGCCAGCTAGCGTCAGGTATCAACAACGATTAGACACGCGCTGGACCGGGCACCAAGAGCAGAATTTTTCGGTGCCATTGCGCGCGTGTTGCAACTTGTTTTTGTGATCGATTTCCTCGTACGATGAAGGGCGTGTCGCACTTTATAGTCTTACTACCTCGTTTAAGCACAAACAGGCATTAATAACCAGTAGGGATTCCATGCCATCAGCCGAAGAAAACGTCCGCAAAGCGTCGAGAACATTTTATGACGCGTTAAACAGCATGGCCAACGGGGATGCCGGCCCGATGGCACACATCTGGTCGCATAGCAGCAGTGTGACAACTATGCACCCTATCGGAGGTCGGGAGGTTGGCTGGGAGCAGGTTGAAGGGCCTTGGCAGCAGGTGGCTTCGATGGCATCAGGCGGCAAGATTGTGCTGAACGATCAACTACTGCAGGTTTCCGGAGATATGGCTTACGAGGTTGGCAACGAGAAAGGAGGGTTTACACTTGCAGGCGAGACGATTGCGATAGATCAGCGCGTCACCAACGTGTATCGTCGTGAAGGAGAGGACTGGAAGATTGTGCACCACCATACCGACCTATCACCGGCAATGGTTGATTTGCTAATGCGACTGGCGGGGTAAGAGAGGGACAATCGATGTGACTGTGAACCTCCCCTGGACCTGCAATCGAGAATTCTCGTCGGAGCTGCGAAACGACTTCGCGGCACCGTGCCTCACAATTCCAAACCAAGCTGCTTGCTCGTAACTCTTTACTGGAGGACACTCTGATGGCAAACAAAGGAAAGACCCAGCTCTTGATCACATTCGTGGCCACCCCCGACCAGGTGTCGGATCTCGATAAGCTCGTTGCCAGCCACGGGGACTGGATGGCGAAGACGCACCATCGCGACGGGTCCAAAGCGCTTCTATCCTACAATTTTTCGAAGGGACCGGAACTAAGCAATCCGATGGATCCCACATCAGAACCGACCGGCAACGTTCGGTACGTATTGAGTGAGATCTACGAATCGCCCGAAGGCATCGCCGACCACTGGCAACAGGCGCAGCAGTCGTGGGCTGACTTCATGCAGATGATCGAGATCATCTCCAGTTGCAACCCGCAAACGCTGCACAGCGGAGCGATCGCTGCGTCGTTGTGGTAATACGGAAGCGTTGCGCCCAACACGTTGCTGACGAGGTTTGTGTGGCCGCCCTCTGCCACCAGTTTGTGACTGGCGCGCTCGCACGGTACCGTTTTCACAGGCCGCAGGATGCGACTGTAGACAGTTTGCAGGCAGTCTATGCTACGGGATCTGCAAGAATCACATCCAGAAAGGATGCGGTTCGCGGCCTAAGCAGGCCGCTACGCGCTTCCGCGTCAGTAGCAATCGCTTGTTAGATGGCATCCGGCGGCGGAGCAGCCTCGACGCGGTCTGAAAGAAGAGTCCAGATCCATGCTCCGAGCGTAGCAACGAAGATCGGGTACGCGAAGTAGGGCAACGGGGACGATGTGGGGACCAGCGCGGATCCACCAAATATCATCAGAGCCGTGATGGTAAACAGGAGAGCGGATAGTACTCCAAGCAGGCGCGCGACCCGAGGTAGGACCGGCGGAATGCTGATCAGGATGAGGGCCACTGCCCAAAGGCCCGCGCCGGCACCGAAGGAAGGAGCACTCCGGGCCAGATCCATCGCGGCGCCCGAGACGACCAAGCCCTGACCCACAGCGAAGATGAGGAATCCGGATGCCACGAGGTCGTGGCCCGCTCGTAAGAACGCGACGGTAAGCAAGGCGCTAGCAGCAACCAGTGCGAGTCCGTCGATGCCCCAGGCCAGGCCGCGCAAGGACTCAGACGGGGCGAATGTGCCCGCGAGTCCGAGGATGCCGCCCAATGCCAGGCCCACCGACGCGGATACCCTCACTGTTCTCGTCAAACTGTAGCCTCCTGTGTTGCGTGTTTTCGATGCCGTACAACAGTCTTCCCAACCGGAGAATTGACGCAGAGTCGCCGCTTGTACTCGCCCGGCGCGCGTAGTGATTTCGGCCTCATTCTAGTTCTCCACCAGCTCCTGAAAGCGGGGGTCATCGCGAAGGGGGTCCCAGAGGGGCAAATCCAGCGCATGGGTTGTCATGAGCCCCGTGCCTGAGAGATCTTCTTCCAGAAGCTGGAGGGCTTCGTCATACTTTTCGAGCAGCGTATACGCGAACGCAACGTGAATCCGCCTACTGTCAATAGCGAAGACGTCGTGCCGGGTCTTGTTCCTCAGAGTGCCAAGCTCACGCGAGGCTTGCTCACGCTCTTCGAGGCCCGCATGCGCCAGCGCAAGTGCAAGCCAAGCCCTAGTCTCCGTCGCGCGCAGGCGATTGGTTTCTCGCTCGTCTGTCCAAAGATCCTCGCGAGTGACGGCGAGCAAGTTGTTCCACGCGTCAACTTCGCCCGAGCGATTGCCAAGGAAGCGCATGGCAACCGCCGCTTCAAAATGATACTCTCCAAGTTCTCGGGGAAAGATCAGGCCGTACGCAGATCGCCCAAGGTCATCGGTGCTGGTTTCGTTCAACGCTGTAATGATTCCCTCGAACTTCCTTTCCGCGAGGTTCGCCCACCAGCAAGGAATTGTTCCTGGTTCGCCGGTCGCTTCGACTTCCGCTCTCCTGGCATCGTCTGCTGAACCCGTCCACAGAAGGCGGTTGAGTGACTTCCAGCAGTACGGTCCGTCGTTCCGAGGATCGATCTGAATAGCTTTGTCAAGGAGTCGCTCGGCGTCCTGATTGCGCTTCATGACCATATACGTGATCGCCGCCTCCAGCGCCTCCTGCGCATTCAACGGGTCGAGCTCGAGCGCGCGCCCCATGAGAGTAACAGCTTCCTCGTAGCGACCCAGGCGGCGGTATACCGGTGCAAGCGCTTCGATGATTTCGAGGCGTCCCGGAGCCATTGCGGCCGCCTCTTCGAAGTCTCGTCGGGCGCGATCGTACTCGACGTCGAGATAATACGCTGCAAATCCTCTGGCCAGATGCTCCTGTAGGCTACCGGGCGCAATGCGCGTCAGCTCGGACAACGCCGCTCTTGCAAGCGACTCATAACGCGTCTGCTCCTGGGGCAATCCCAACCAGACGGCCAGGCTGTACATATGAACAAGCCTGTAGTGGGCGTCTGCAAATTGAGGATCGAGGCGGACTGCCTCCTGGAACGCTCGTGCCGCCAGCTCCGGCCCCTGTCCGGACGATCGTTGCAGCGCGATTCCCCGGAGGTAGGCCTGGTAGGCGTCAAGGTTGTCGGTGGGTCGATTTGCCAGTAGCGCTCGATCGTGACGTAGAAGAGTCACATTCAGTGCGGAGGCGACACTGCGACCAACCTCTTCCTGAATGTCGAAAATGCTTTCCACCCTTCGCTGATACGACTCCGACCAGACCTGCGTACCGTCACTTACACGGATGAGCTTCGGTGTAATGCGTACGGCATTGTCCGCCGCTCCGCGTTCCCAGCGCACCGTCCCTTCAAGAATGTACTCAACGTCGAGTTCGCTACCGATCTCATCAATCGTCTTTCCACTGTCTCTGAGGCGGTTGGCGCTGCTTTGTGCGATAACCCCAAGCGCGTCGATGGAGCCAAGCCTTGCCGACAGCTCCTCGGTCAGTCCGTCCGCGAAGTAGTCCTCGTCCGAATGACCCAGGTTCTGAAATGGAACGACTACCATTCGAATCATCTCATCGCTTTCCGGCTCTTGCGTGGACAACGATCGGACGACGAAGAACGCCGAGACCGCAGCAGCAACTACCGCGACTACTGCAGCCACAAGGCCGACGCGGCGAATACTGACGGTTGACGTTTTCGATGTCTTGGATGGGGCAACTGCCACCCGTGATGCGCTCGTCTCCGGTATTTCATTGAGTCGTTCGACGAGGGACAAGGAGTTGAGAACCCGTTGGGCAATATTCTTTCTGAGACAATCTAGAACGACGCTGCTGAGTGGGCCTGAAGCGGTTGGCGGTTGGGGCTCTGTGTTCAGGATCGCGTAGCTTACAGCTTGCTCATACTCGCCCTCGAACGGCCGTCGACCGGCCAGCATCTCGTACAGCACGACCCCAAGACTCCAGATGTCAGTGCGGTGGTCCACCTGCTCGCCCCGTATCTGCTCGGGAGACATGTAGTAGGCCGTGCCAAGTGTACTACCGCCTTTCGTCAGGTCGAGCGCACCGGTCAGCTTGGCAAGCCCGAAGTCCAGGATCACTGCCCTGCCCCGCATGGTGATGAAGATGTTTGCCGGCTTAATGTCGCGATGGATAATTCCTTTCTCGTGGGCGGCGGACAAGCCCCCTGCCACCTGTCTCGCAATGTCGATGGCCTCCTCGGTCGGCAGCGCGCCACGCTCCAGCCTCGCCTTCAGCGTCTCGCCCTCGTAGTGGGCCATCGCGATAAACGTCTGGCCATCGTCTGTCTGGCCTATCTCATGGATGGTGCAGACGTTTGCGTGATTCAGTGCCGAGGCGGCATTCGCTTCCTGGATGAAGCGCTCGTTCGCCTCTTGATCCGTCGATAGATGAGGCGGAAGGAATTTGAGAGCGACCTTCCGATTAAGACTGAGATCGTCGGCCAAGTACACCACCCCCATTCCGCCGCCGCCGAGTTTCGCCAGGACGTGGAAGTGCGATATGGTTTGGCCAGTCATGGGGCGTGTCTGCGCGGATTCCTACTTATACCCATTTGCGAGCAGAGTGGCAAACCGTAGCCCACTCAGGGTGATCATGCACAGGGTGATAGCGTCGATAAACGTGATAATCTTGACCCCATTTCTTCACCCCTAGATGCACTTTTGTTTTTGGCTTCTGCTGAATGGCCCATAGAGAAGAGGCTCAGAGCCCTCGCCTGTCTTGTGTTGGACGAGCCGAGAGTGAACTGTTTGCGAACCCCGTCGACGTAGAACTGCGCTGTGTATCGAGAACCCCTCTGGTAGAGCGTTGCCATAGTGCACCTCCCAATGTCAGCAGTATTGTCAGCAGTCTGTTGTCATCCAGAGGCCTATTCGCCTCGCGAGGTGTCCCAGCGCATGTCAACCTTCGAATCGTCCCTCCCGCTACTCCAATCCAAACTCATTCGTACCGGGAGTGGGATTCGAACCCACACGGGGCATGCGCCCCAACGGATTTTAAGTCCGTCTGAAATCGACCTTCACGGTATCCAGAAGCCCGATCCTCCCTCCTACTGTAGGCGATTCTGCAGGCCGTGGTCTGCATTTGGTCACAAACAGACAGTAACCAGTCAAGTCGTCAGAGGCAACCCCTTTCTTGGCTGACCCGACATTCGCCGGAGCAAATGAGGCTTCGCAGTAACGCTACACACTTGTTGTGTTCACCGCTAACCAATTGTTAGTATTGGAGTCTACTAGACAAGTTGGCATAGATCGGGTTGTGTCCGCGTCTGGTTAATCAACGGTTGTGTGTCCGAAGTATTAATGAAGCGAATCCGTCGGCCTGTCGGAAAGCTTGACGCGGCAGCTCTGCTCGAGCGACTAGCAGTCATTTCGCGACGACACGCAGAGGTCTCATTGCTTCGCCCGCGCGCGGTTTTTACGTCATCGTGCCGCCTGAATAC
>JAHHLP010000011.1 GCA_018679295.1 Rhodothermia bacterium | reverse complement strand
CGTGAACGCGATCTCGTGCGGAAAATGGAGCAGTTGGAGTCGTGGTCGATTCCTCGCAACTTCGACTACGCCTTGATCGACAATATCACCATGGAGGCGCGGGAGAAACTCGCCAAGATCCAGCCGGACAACCTCGGACAGGCATCGAGAGTGAGCGGCGTCAGCCCCGCGGATATCTCTGTACTCATGGTTCTCCTCAAGCGAGGTCGTTCAAGCCGTCGGGAGACGGTGTCGGCGTGATAGGTCGGCAGGGCGCCGGGTCGGTCGAAGATCTGCCGACGGGTTGGGACCCGGCCGCTGCACTCACCGAGAGCGAGATGTCCATCCTCACGGAATACGTGGAGATGTTGACCTCGTTCAATCGACGCGTCAACCTCGTGTCACGCGACTCCATCGAGGAGGCGTGGACGCGCCACGTGGTGCACTCCCTGTTTCTTTGCGGGCGAGGATTTTCTCCCGGTTCTACTGTTGTCGATTGGGGAACGGGCGGCGGCTTGCCCCTCATCCCCCTCGCGGTAACGCATCCCGACGTCAGGTTCGTTGGTATTGATGCGGTAGAGAAGAAGGTTCTTGCAGTGAGGACTATGATCCGGAGATTGGGCATCGGGAATGCGGAGGTTTGGGCAGGGCGCGCCGAGACATGGACCGGCCAGGCAGAGTATTCCGTGTCGCGGGCGACGGCTCCGCTGATTACGCTGTGGGAATGGCACGAACGGGTGGCGCTGGAGACTGAGCAACCGACGGACGGAGCTGCTCATTGGGCGCCGGGGCTCATCTGCCTTAAAGGCGGAGACATCTCAGAGGAGATCGAGGCTCTGGAAGCTGCGCGTCCAGGCATACGCGTTCAGCAGTGGCCGCTTGATTCCACCATCTACGATGGTCAATTTGACGACAAAGCGATTGTCACCGTCGCCCTGCACCATGAGAATGAGTCGGACGGGTGATGCAGACCGCTGCATCTTCTCCCCTTTACCGTAACAATATGTCCCACAAGGAACGACGAAAGAATCGGACCGATCGACTATTTGAGATGGTCCTCCTCTTGAGAGGCCGTCGGCAGCTTACAACGCGTGATCTCTCCGAGCACTTCGGCGTAAGTCGCCGCACCATCTTCAGAGATCTGCGGACACTCTCCGAGTCGGGTGTGCCGCTGGCGTACGACGAGGAGGGCGGATACGAGATCCTGGACGGCTACCAGTTGCCACCGCTCATGCTCAGTGGCAGCGAAGCCTCGACGCTTCTGATTGGTTTGGAGTTCATGAAGATGCAGTCGGATCCGGTCCTGAAGAAGAATGCTGATCGCGTGGAGCTGAAGATTCAGGAGGTCCTCCCGTCCGACGTCAAGAAATACATCGACGACCTTAAGGCGTCGACGATTCTCGACCCGTACTGGCTTCATACGGGATCGAACGAGGGCGACGACGAGAGTCGATGGCAGGAACTCAGCAAGGCGGTCACCGACCGGCGCGTGGTTTCGATGACCTACTTCGTCGAGAGCCGGGGCGAGGTCACGAAGAGGCAGGTCAATCCGCTCGGGCTCATCTACTACACGGATCATTGGAATCTCATCGCGTACGATCAGCTCAGGGAGGACGTCCGCAACTTTCGTTTCGATCGAATTCGCGAACTGTTTGTGACGATGCAGCGCTTCCAGCCACCGGCGGAATTCGACCTGAGGTCGTACGTACAGGAGTCCTTTGATGCAGAGGAAGAGCGGACGATTCGCGTCTTCTTTGATTCGGAAAGCTATGGACATGCGCGGCGTTCTATTCCAGCGCGTATCCGGTCAGAGGAGAGCGTCGATGGCGGGTTCGTTGTGACATTCGGCTTCGACAACCTGGCGTACATAGCGCGCTGGCTCCTTCGCTTCGGGACGCATGCAAAAGTGCTGGAGCCGAAGGAGTTGATAACGGCGGTGCAGAAGGAGGCGAAACAGCTCGCCGCACTTTACGGATCAGGGTGATTGTAAAGCAGCGGCCATTCCGGGAATAGTCGGAAGAACCCGGTCGGCGCTCGTCAGGCGACAGCCTCCGTAGTAGCCGTCGAGATATGGGCTGCAACGGTGCGGAGAATCTGAACCGCGTCTTCCAGCCGATCAACGTCCTGTACAATGATGCGGGTTGTCCCCTTCTTCGACTCCTTGACGACGTAGCGCCGATCGAGATCGGCGGCTGCGGCCAGCAGCGGATGGAAGAGAGTCTGATAGAAGTGCGGGTCGTTGTCGGTCTTCGGGATGGAAAGAAAGAGCCGCTGGTTCTTGAACGCTACCCTCGTCAGACGCAAGCCTTGCCCGAGTATCCGAAGCTCCATCGCAATCATCAGGTTGTGTACCTCGGGGGGCGGCGAGCCGAAGCGGTCGTTAAGTTCTTCCCGGATCGCTTGCAGGGAATCGACGCTTGATGCTTCACTGATGCGTCGATAGATGTTGAGCCGTTCTACGTTGTCGGACAAATAGTTATCAGGAATGAGCGCTGCCTCCTCCAGGTCGACGGACGTCTCGGCGGCCATGGGTGGAGGAGCACCCTCGAACACATCGGAGAATTCATCCGCTCGCAGTTCCTGAACCGCCTCGTCGAGGATGCGATGATAGGTTTCGAACCCGACGTCTTCTATGAAGCCGCTTTGCTCCGCACCCAGCATGGCGCCTGCCCCGCGTATGTCGAGGTCTCGCATGGCAAGGTTGAAGCCGCTGCCAAGGTCGCTGAACTCCTCGACGGCCTGCAGGCGTTGGCGCGCCTCGCGCGTAAGGCCATGGATGGAGGGGACGAGTAGATAGCAGAAGGCCTTTCGGTTGGAGCGCCCGACACGGCCGCGTAGCTGGTGCAGCTCGGCAAGGCCAAAACGGTCGGCCCGGTTGATGATCATCG
>JAHHLP010000176.1 GCA_018679295.1 Rhodothermia bacterium | reverse complement strand
GCAGTGGGCCGGTCTGAAGCATATACTCGAGAGATGACAACTCGAGTCGGGCGCTTAGCAAGATGAACAAGCTGCCTATAAGCAGGACCTGCAGGTCCTCTTTGAACTCTGTAATTCGGCGAACCGGTACAAATTTCTGGTTAGCCATGATGATGCCCATGAGCGTGGCCTCGAGCAGGCCCGATTCCTCCTGCAGCGAGTTTGAGAGACCGAAAGTACCCACCACGATTGCGAGCGCCATCGCACTTTGGAGATAGTCGGGTACCAGTCGCCTGTATAGCAGGAACACCAACAGCGCAGAACCGATCACGCTGATGCCAACACTTGTAGCGATTGTCAGAAGTAGGCCTTCAACCGCATGCAACATCGCCGACTCGAACGTATCGCCGGACGCCTCGACGGATCGGTTAATGAGCAGCAAGGCTTCGAGAACGAGCACGGCCAGGATGGCTCCTGCCGGATCAATCGTGATCCCCTCCCACTTCGCTACCGCTCCGACGCGACCGGTGGGGCGTACGTGTCTCAACAAAGGGACGATAACCGTCGGGCCGGTTACGGTCAGAATTGCACCTGCGAGGATGGCGAGCCCTGTTTCAAAACCAACGATGTAGTATGCACCCAGGCCCGCCAAGGCCCATGTGACCAGCACACCGATCGTAACCAGGTTCAGGACAGAAGCGCCAACTTCCCGCAGTTCTGAGACTCGTAGGCTTAACCCTCCTTCAAACAGTATCACCCCAATGGAAACTGAAACAAAGGCGTAGAGCCAATCGCCCTCGAGTGAGCTGCTGGGTAAGAAGCCAGTGACGGGTCCTGCGGCGAAGCCCACCAGCAATAGCAGTAGTATCGACGGAAGCCGGAATCGCCATGCGATCCACTGAGAAGCGATCCCAAGAACAAGGACGCCTACAATCCCGATTAGAATTTGATGGGTCATTAATCAGTGCCGGATGAAGGGCGTGGGCATTCGGGTGCGCACGATGGATCGTCGACGAGCAAGTGTCGCGTTCAGAAAAGGCGCGCCGGCAAGATCAGCCTTGACTTCGACCTTGTGTCTAGAGAATCGACCGGAATGTATCCGGGAGCGACTTGTCGGGGATAGTATCCTGTTCCTCGTCGCTCCTTACTTCCGGCATATCTGCGCTCGCGCCATCTCGACTGCCCTCTGCTGTGCAATGCGCACTGAACGCATCAACCAAGTCATTTGCAATGGCAGACGCGCTTCGCCCCTCGATGTGACGCCTTTCTAAAACAAAGACAGGTTCATCCTCCTGAAATAGTGCAATGAACGGCGAGGATGGCGGAATGCCGGGAAGATAGCGCCGCGCCCGTTCGGTGGCCTCGATATCCTGACCCGCGAAGACAGTTACGTATCTGTCGGGTTGCACGTCGGCTGTCTGCCGGGCCAGAGCGACCGCGGGCCGGGCGTTGGCGGCGGCACACCCGCACACGGAGTTGACAACGAGAAGTGTTGTGACTCCGGAAGTGTCCGAAAACGCTTGGTCGACCGCAGCACCGTCGACCAGTTCCGTGACACCCAGTCGAGTAAGTTCAGCCCGCATGGGAGCGACCAATGCTTCAGGATACGGCATATTGAGACGGGTTGGTGGTGGAGGTTTACTGGAGGTCTACGAACGGCCTTTTGGAACGGATTGATCCACAAGGTCTACCCAATCGGTGATTAATTCAATCTGACAGCCGTCGATACCAGTACGTGTAATCGCCTGATTTTGCCAGCTGTTTAATTCGTTTAGCCCGCATGCCGCGTCCGAAGGTGCATCACCGCCTGCTAATTCTGTTCGCCGCCGCGTTTGCCACCGGGTGCGCAAGTTCATCTTCCGTGACACCGATCGACATCGACTCAGGAAACAGTGTCGCGACGGAGACGAGCACTACCTATGAGCAGCCTTCAGTTTTGAAGCAGCGTTCGCGGCTGCTGGCGGAAGTTGACCGATGGAAGGGTACACGTTACCGCTACGGCGGCACCGGGGATCGTGGTTTCGACTGCTCCGGCTTCGTTTTTCGGGTATTTCGGGACGCCTTTGGTGTGTCGCTACCTCGAACAACGCGATCACAAATGAAGAGTGGGCGTGCGGTAGTCAATGGCGACCTTAGATTCGCGGATCTGGTGTTCTTCTACACTCCGGCTAGAACTGACCACGTCGGCATCTACTTGGGTGGAGGCGAGTTTGCTCACGCATCCTCGAGCAGCGGAGTGATGATCTCACACTTGTCAGAGGACTACTGGCGCAAATCCTATCGCGGCGCGCGGCGCGCGGCCGACCTCGGCTTTGATAGACAGCGCCTTCCAGAATCGGTCGCAGCATCAGAAGAGTCGATGCCGGAATCAGCGCCTGCCCTTCCCGACCCTGTACCTACTCCAGGTCGCATCGGCTGGTGAATTAGTGGCCCGACGGAGTGTGAATATCCGGTTGACCGGATCATTTTTGTCAAGCACCACGTCCAAGGAGCCAGCACCAACCAGCGAAATGCCGCCGCCGTCGAACCCCGACAGTGGCGGTAATGTTTTATAGTAGTCACCGCCGGAAGAGTGACCCACGCTGTCCGGACAACAAGCTTTCTAACCTCATGTCTCCCGAAAAACCTGTATACCTTACGAAAGAGGGACTAGAGAAGCTCAAGAATGAGCTTCAGTTCCTTAAGACAAAGGAGCGAGCTCGAATTGCAGAGTCAATTGCGGAAGCACGCTCTCAAGGCGACCTTTCCGAGAATGCTGAGT
>JAHHLP010000260.1 GCA_018679295.1 Rhodothermia bacterium | reverse complement strand
GTATCGACCCGCGAGCACCTGCGCGTCCTCGCCGTGAAAGAGATCGTGGTTCTTGTTGCATTCCGGACAGACAAACCCGGACATGTTCTCGACAAGACCAATCGCACCCAGATTCATGATTTCACGCGCCATCTGAATCGACTTGCCGACGACGTAGTGCGAGATGGTCGACGGAACCGTGACCACGACCGCGGCGGAAAGCCGGGGCAGCAGGTCTGCGAGGTTCGGCAGCCGATCCGTGCCGGGAGGCAAGTCGACCAGCAGGTAATCGAGATCACCCCACTCGGTGTCGGTGACCATCTCCCGCAGCGCCGCCTGCTCCATCATACCTCGCCACGTAAACGCGTCCTTCTGCGTCGGCGCGTCCCACTTGACGGGCTCATTCTCGGGAGTGAACAGATCGATCGACATCACTTTGACGCCGGCGCCCGACACGGGGGGCCTCACCCCGCCAACGTCGGAATCAGGCTCACGCCGCACCCCGGCCATCTTGACGATCGATGCGCCGTTGATATCAGCGTCGAGAAGTCCTACACGACGTCCGTTGATTGCCAACGCGCTGGCAATGTTAACTGCAAGCGAGCTCTTGCCCACACCACCCTTGCCGCTCATGATTGCAACAACGTGACTGATGGGTGCGAGGCGGAGCTCGAGACGACGCTGCTGCTCCTCAACCTGACCGGCCACATTGGAGCCGCCGTCACCGACGATGTCGTGGTAGGATTTCAAGTCGCGGTCGATCCTCGGGCGCGAAAGCGCGATTTAGATTTAGTCGTCTGTATTCTCGGTTGATGACGAAGTGTTCGAGGAAGCTTCGGCCCCGGCCTTACCCTCCCCACCCTCGCCTTTCTCCTTCTCCGCATTCTGCTTGCGAATTACCTCTTCCATCACCTTCCTGCCTTCGGCGATGCCGTCCTCACAAATTTCGAGCGTGATCACATCGACGCCGCGCCCTTTCGCGACCTTCTCCACCCGGCCTTTAGTTGCCTTCCGCATGAAGCCCTCGGGCACCTTGTTAATGCGGGCAACGGCGTCCGGCGTCCAGGAGAAATCGCCGTCGCGCACCAGGCGATCCTTCGGCACCTCCTGTTCGCCCGAGTCGACCGCCGTCTGGTTCAGCTTCCCTCGTTCCTCGAGATTCTGGGTATCTGCCAAGGTATCTCCCACAACCGCCGTCACCATGTCTTTCGTGATCGTATCCAGCCGCTTGACGCGGGCCGTCTTCTCAATCTGGGCCTTAGCCCGGCGCCGCTGATAGCCGTCCGGCACCGCCGCGACGATCTTTCGCGCCTCCTCGGTCCACTTCAACTTTACGTTGTCGAAGGTCCGCTCTTCCTGAATCGCGCCTTCGAGCGGAGCCAGCCCCTCAATCGCCTTCTTGTCGAGTTTGCTGAAGGACGCGGGCGGCGCGCTGCACACGGCGCAGACGGCCGGCTCAAATCCTCGCGCTACATAGCCGCAGTTCGAACAGATGTAGGTGGCCGAATCCTTCGCCTCTATTTCCTTCTTCGCGACGTCTTCCGCCACGATGCCCATCGCGATCATGGCCGATCGCGGGAGGATGGTCGCCATCGCCTGCTCGATGACGCCCAACGTAATAACGGAGTGCCCGCGCTCCATCGCCCACCGGTGTACGGTAGTCTTGGCAATGCCCCGCGCGAAGTCGGGAGCGGTGTTCAGAATCCGGGTCGCCTCTTCGGTCCATAGCATCGACTCCTCGGCCTGGACGTCCAACGGGGGCGTGTATCGTTGGCTGGAAAGCAGCACGTTGCATGGAACCAGCCGCAGCAGGTTCTCCGTGTTGCTGCCGATGTCCATCTCCTCGTCGCTGTGCACACCGATACGGCCCATTACCAACAGCCAGGGCTTTTCCCGCCGCACGTATTGGATGATCTTCTCGAAAGCCTTCCCGTCGAGCAGCGTAATCTTAAGATCGTAGTCCTCCTCGTCGGCAATCCGCCGCGCCACTTCCAGGTGCGACTGGTAGATCTTCGCCAACCCCGTATCGATCACTTCCTCGTGCAGCTGCTCCTGCTCCTTGAACTTGAATACCTTGGAGGCCTTCTCGGTAAGCACATGCACGATGCTGTTGAACATCGCGTAGTGCAGGTATGGGTCGTACACGGAAATCGCCTCGACCTCCTTACCGAAGGCCTTACCGAGCGCAATCGCCGTCTTGAGACCGGCAAACGACTCCGGACTTCCGTCGACGCCTACCACGATACCGCCGCTCGACTCGTGACGCACCTCTCCGTTACCGCCCGCATCGTGAGCCGGTAGCGCAAATTGATCCTCGACCGGCGCGGTGTTCTTCATCACCAGCATGTCGGTCTTGATGCGGCGCGCCACCCGTTCGGTCACGCTTCCGATCATGCTGTCGCGTACGGCGCCGAGACCGAGCGCGCCCATCACAACCAGATCGTAGCCGCTGGAGTTGATGTCGTCGGCGATGACCTTGAAGTTCTTGCCGTCATACATCTTGGGGGTAAACGGGACGCCGGCTTCCTTCGCCCTCTCCTGCGCTACTACGAGATACGAGTCGGAGATCAGCTCAAGGCCCATCGTAATCAGCGAGTCGTGAATCTTGCGCTGCTTTTCCATCTCGCTCTCGACGAGATACTCCTCGGGCAGCGTGAACTCCATCTGCTTGAAACGATAGTCGTGCATCCGGGCCGCGTAAGCATGGCTGGCCACCAACTCACCGCCAAACTCTTTGGCCAGCTGAATGGCGACGTCGATCGAGGCGATCGAGTGCTCCGAGTTGTCGACGGGAACGAAGATCTTATCGTACATGCGGTATCGGTCTGTTAGCGGTAGAGGAGCTTCATTCGCTCGAGGATATGGGACATGCGGTCAGTGGCGTACTCTACGACTCCGAGCACGTCTCCTTCGGCCGATTTCTGACAGAGGCCGAGACAGATTAGCGCCGATTCAAGATGTCTGGCTGCGGATTCTCGATCATCTGTCGCTGACCGACGCTCAGCACCGCCACCCGTCTCTTCAACGCCCAGCGACTGAAGGAATTGCTTCAGCTCAAAACGGGCACCAACCAGCATATTGTAGAGCTCAGTCCCGGGCTCCAGTTGTTCAGCAGCGCTGGAAAGGCGTCTTACCTCCAGACCCACGATGGACGGCGCCATGCGAAGCAATTCGTCCCACTCGAGGAACTGGATTTCATTCCATCCAAATCCCACTTCTCCCGGAGGCGACGTTATGTCGTCCGACTTGTGGCGCATTACGTTTCGGTTGGACGATGAACGGTACGTGGACGGAGCTTCTTCCGCCACATCTGGGTAAGGCCGCGGTACTTCCGTCGAAACTCGGCGGGGTCCTGGGCAATCGTCTCGAGACTGAATTTGGGCAGCAAACCATCCAGCCGCTCATCCATTTCCTCGAATGTGATCCACCCTTTGTCCAGATACATCAACGCGATGTGGTAGTCGGGCTCGTCGCCCCGGGCAATGTACCGGTACACGACGCTGTATGGATCGAAGTGACGCACCTGCAGCTTCAGTGCATCTGCGAACGATGCAGCGGAAGGCTCCCGCGAGCGATCAAGGTACCCGTCGGGCAGAGGAATAAGATCGCCGGGAAACTCATCGATGATCGTCAGGCCTGTTTCACCGCACACACGCTCGACCGCTTCGTGCAAATACGCCTTTCGGATAGGCTCGACGTCGCCGAAGAATTCGATCTGCGTCGTCCAGTCTCGCCATCCCTCGGCTACATGCGACGTCTCGCCGATCAGATACACACATCCGTCACCATCATAGTTCTCATCGATGCGTCGAAGCACGTCCCACAGGTCCTCTGCCCTGATGGTCGCGGCTGCGGTCGCCTTCGAATCGCGATTTTTCGGTTCCATAACTGCCATCAGCTTTCGATGACCTCCGATTCATGTACGATTGCATCTTCCGGACAAACGGCAAGACAATCCTGAAACTCGCAGCACGTCTCGTCGACCACGTAGATCGGCTCCGCCACAAGGATCGCATCGATCGGACATTCCGGCTCGCATAGGCCGCACGCCGTACAGGCATCCGTGATCACATATGACATGCAAGTTACTTGTCCTTCTTGCCGTTCATGATCGCCGCGAGTTTCTCACGGTCGACGCTCCCGCCCCCCTCATTGACGGTGTTGTCACTTCGCTTGCCCGGGTAGCGTCTCTTGGGTGTCTTGTTCGTAAAGTCGTAGACCCAGAAGCAGTACGAGTAGGGGTACATCGTCTGGACCACATGAAACGGCTCATACTCGAAGAGCCGGCGCATCGCCCATGCGAAACGATATCGTGGGTCCTCAGGAGTGATGATCTCGACAACGCAGTCCACCTGGAAGCTGACGAATACGGGAGAGTTGCCCGTCCAGAGCACCGAAGCGAACGGGTTCTCCCTCAGATTGCGCAGCGTAGACCCCTCGAAGATCTCCAATAACCCAAGCCGACGCCAGTCGATGTGATCCGGGTTAGCGTAGAACTCGCGAGCCGTCGACACGCGGAGGTCGCGCGTCTTATCTACGGCGTGTGGCGGCAGCTCCTGGATCTGCTCTACCGCCCCCTCGACGAGCTTCAGGTAATGCTCGATGTATTCGTCTTTCGGGGTGAACCCGATGCCTTTATTGGCCAGGTTTGGAAACGGTGCGTCCTTGGTCCACGTGCCCACGACCGGCAGGTGACCGGCGTTGAACGCGATGTATTCATCCCGCTCGATCGCATCGTAGATGCTGTGCTTATAGTCGAGCTGCCACCGGACAAATTTGTCGGGCAGTTCCTTCGACTGATAAGTTCGCACGTCGCCTTCGATATCAACCTTCGCCACGCCGTTTTCGACGGTGACTTTCGCTTTCTGCTGCTCGTTTACGAGTTCTGCCATCCGTTCACCTCTGCATTTTCCCGTTCTTGAAGTTCGTTGTTTCAGACAGTCTAAGACTGGGGTGGTGAGTCATTTCCGCCCGTCGACAATGCTGCGTCGCTGAACGCCTTCCCGCGACCGCTACCGGCAAGCGCGCGGTCCATATCAGCCATGGTAACGACGCCCAAGCGATTACTCTGCGCATAAGCGCGCAGGCCTCGACGCACTTTCTCGCGAATGAAGCGAATCGGAATGCGCTCGAGCCTACGATGAACCGCATCCGAGAAAATGACCTCATGCAGTTCGGGCCGCTGGGCCCTGCCCGTGGGCTCGTAGAGACACGCGGGGTCCTCGGCAAGATAGTCGCCGAAAGCCGCATATGCTCGACAGCGACAACCTCCGCAAAGCTCGTTGAACTCGCACCGGCCGCACTTTCCCTTCAGCAGTTTCGCGTCGCGCAGCTCCTGAAGAACGGTTGACTCATTCCAGACTCCCGTAAGCCCTCCATCGCGCACGTTACCTGCTACCTCGGTCATATACGGGCACGGCGTGACGTCGCCCCCGGGAGTGATGCGGCAGTACTCGGTTCCGGCCATGCATCCGCCGCTCTCGAGCCCGCCCATCCCCATCTCGTACGCGATCTGCTTATACTGCGGAGCGCACTTTGCGCGCACGAGCATCGGTCGGTGCGAATCCTGCTGCACAACCAGTTCGCGGAGAAGACTGTCGGTTTCGTCCGCGGAGAGATCATTCATCTGCTGTCCCCGGCCAGTCTGCACGAGGAAATAGAGATTGAAAGACCATGCCTCCTTCTCTTTCGCAAAACGGATCAGCTCCAGGAGCTCATCGCGGTTCATCTCCATGACGGTCGTCTGCACCAGCACCTCGAGCCCGTGCTTGCGACAGATCTCGAGCGCCCGCACCGAATACTTCCATGCATCCGGACCCCCGCGGAAACTGTTGTGCTTGTCCGGGTCCAGCGAGTCGATGCTGATGCCAACACCCTTGACGCCGCATTCGACCATCTTGCCTGCGACGTGATCGTTGACCAGAACGCCGTTCGTCCCCATGACAACCCAGATCCCACGGTCCGAGGCGTGTCTTGCGATGTCGTAGATGTCACGGCGAAGGAGCGGCTCGCCACCCGTGAGAATCAGCATCTCGGTGCCGAGGTCGACCATCTCGTCGATTAGCCTCAGGCATTCGTCGGTTCCCAGTTCGTCTTCTTCCTTTTGCCCTGCCGACATGTAGCAGTGCGGGCATTTCAGATTGCACTTCCTCGTGAGATTCCACGAGACGAGTGCGGGTCGATATGCCTGTCCCTGTACCAAGGTGGCCTTTCCTATAGTAAGCGTTAGATCAGTCTTCCGATGAGTAGCGGCGCCGGACGAAGAACGTGAGTCCGAGGCCCAGAAGAAGTGTGCCGAACCCGTACCCAAGCATCGGTAAGACAGGAGAATCCGTTTCGGTGGGCTCGATGAAGACGTGGTACCACGACGTGAGGCCGCGCTTGTTACCGCGCTCGCGGTAGAAGCCGTCCCACACCGTCAGTACGACGGGGACGAAGGCTCCTTCCTCAAATACGGTGTGACCTTCCTCGGACCGAGCCCTCCGCACGATCACGGCCCACTCACCGTCTTCATAAGATGCTGTCGCCGACAGACTCGGGCCTTCCGCGGTGATATTGCCTGCGCCGCGGCCAACGTAGTGCGTCGCGTTTCCGGATGCCGCGTTGACGAACCACAGGTCCGCCGCGTTCTTCTTGTCGCCGAACATAAGGTAGGGCTTCTCCACGCCTGCCGAAACCTCGGTCGGAAACTGCAGCGCCACGGCGTCGACGAATTTCATCGTGGTATCATCGTCGGCCTCGTTGTCGGGGACGGTGAGGTCCGGGCCCGCGTCTCCCTCCACGTCGGCAACCATGTCGTGCCATGTCAGCAGAAAGGCGACCTCGCTTTCGTTGTAGATCGCTCGAACCTCGATCGCATTGATTCCCGGGAAGAACGACCGGCCCGGCTCGATGACCTGACCCACAACCGGGAGCAGTGCCGGCTGGGCAATGTCAAACGCGGATCGCTCAATGACGTCCGCACCCAGGTCCTCGCCTGCAGGTGCGGCCACGACCATCGTCGCATAGTTGGGCTCGTCACGCGACAGCGAATGGAC
>JAHHLP010000587.1 GCA_018679295.1 Rhodothermia bacterium | reverse complement strand
CGATGCCCGGCCGCTGAGCGAGACCCCGACCTGTCTTCCGGGACTAAGTATGTTGACCACCTGCGATCGGTTAACAAAATCGATCGAGGGTGCGGCGATCAGTTGTTCGGCGCTGAACGGGGCTTTGAACAGACCGGCGTCGAGCTTGAGTTCAGGCGAGATTCGGTACGAGAGACGGGCGTCTATCAGGGAGGGACTCCTGGCAAAGTCAGTCTGAAAGAGGTAGCCCAACCCGAAGTCGAGACCGCCGTCAACCTTCAAACGAGAGGTTGCAATGCTGAATCCGTTGTGTCCAGGGAGGGCGTCCCGGTCCCAGATAAAATCGCCGACTGTCTGAATCACGACTCCGGCGTTGAAATAACCCCGCTTTAGGAATTGCTCCAGTCGGTCGAATTCCGGTTCCCCGGCGTCATCCTGCGCAGACGCAGATGAGGGAAACAATACGCCGAAGGCTGCAATCAGCACTGCTGTGCCTGCAACGCGCACGAGATTTCTAAGACGCAGTGTCATGTAAGATCGGATTGAGGTTCATTGATAAACGCAACGTGTGAACATAATTCATTTCCGATCCACTTTGGAGGTGGCGGGATCGAATTGAAGCTTTCTTGGTGATACGGTTCGATCGAGTCAGCTGCGCTCGAGCCGACTCTGCGGCGATGAAGCGTTGGGCGGAGAAGAGCACCGATGCAAGTAAAAAAGGGCAGCCACCGGTTATACCAGCGGCTGCCCTCTGCCCAAGCTCCGGCCCCTGATCGACCGGCGCCTGAAAGAACTCGGGCTCGTGGGTTTGTCGGCGCCCTTACTTGAGCATCGTTACGGTTCGATTAGACACGAAGGTCTCGCCGGCCGCGCGGACCACATAGATACCGCTGGGGAGACCGGAACCGTCGAAGGCCAGGGCTTGAACACCTCCCGTGGTCATGAAGCCGTCGAAGAGCGTCGATACCGAGCGTCCTGTTACGTCGAACACGTCGACTCGAACATCCTGGTCACGCTCGACAGCAAGCTCAAGTTGTGTTGTTGGGTTGAAGGGATTTGGATACGCCTGCGACAAGAAGTACCCGCTATCAATCTGCGCTGCTACTTCGATGATGGGCGAGTACTCGAACGTGCCGTCGAGGTCAACCATCTTCAGCCGGTATGCGCCGATTGCGGGCCCAGTCGGTGCGTGCAGGAAGCTGTACTCACGAAGATAGTCGGAACTGCCCGCCGCCGACACGAAGCCAATCGACTCGAAGTGCCCCGACCTTCGGTATTCAACTTCGAACCCGGCCGAGTTCTCTTCCGATGCCGTGACCCATTCAAGCTTAACAACACCGCCATCCACCGTCGCGTCGAACGATGCCAGTTCAATCGGAAGGAATTCGCAGCCCGGCTGAGAACTCGAGAAGCTGGTGAAGTCGAGAGTCTGACCGTTTGCCTGCACGGTGCGGACGCGGACGCTTGATACAAGCTGGTTTAGCGTGTAGTTGTAAGTTTCGGTATTCTGCGCACACTGGCCGCCACCCGAGCAAATCGCCGGCCCACTCGCGTGGGTGAAGTGAAGGCTATTCCACGCGGCATCCACGACGTCTTTCGTCTTGGTCCAGCTCGCAACAACCGTCGACGTGCTGCTCGTATCTGCCGTGTCTATTTCGAAATAGACATCCACCAGTCGATTTCCGTTGCCGTTCTCATCGTTTATGACGGTCCACTGGTATTGGAAGAGTCCCGAGTCGACACTCTGTAATGTGACGGTGATGAAGCCTTGTTGCGATGTACACTGCGCGTACAGACTCGGGGCAGCCGACAGCGCGAGCGCTGCGGTTATGATCAGGGTTTTAAGCTTGGGCATTTGTTCAGTATCTGTTATCTATTATTGTTTGTTGTAACAAGCGTTTAGGTTTAATCGGTGATCGTCCGGAGGGTGAACGGTGTTAAGTGGCAGCGAGGAGATCACGACTTCTTCACGAAGTGACAGAATCTGAAAGCAACAACGGGAAGGCATGTCGTGGTGCGTACCTTCAGTTCCTGTCGGGCACTCTACCTATCCTGTTGAGAATCCATGTCATCGGGTATTATCCTCGCCGCCGCACAGATTGCGCCAGTGGTGCTGGATCTCAACGCATCCGTGCTTAAGGTGTGCTCCGCAATTCGGGAAGCAGCCAAGAACGACGCAGATCTGATAGTCTTTCCCGAGGCGTTCCTTCCCAGCTATCCATTTTGGGTATGGTTCGTGCCGGCGGGAAGGACAAAGGTCTTGCGTGATCTGTACAGTAGTCTCGTCGAGAGTTCCGTCGACATCGATGGCGATGCCGTGCGTACGATATGCGATGCGGCCAAGGATGCAAGGATCAACGTGATTCTGGGAGTGAATGAACGCAGTAGCGAGTCGAGTAGAGCTACGCTATTCAATTCGTTGCTCTTCATCACTTCAAAGGGAGTCATCGCGGGCAGGCATCGCAAACTGGTGCCGACCGTGGGTGAGCGGATGGTGCACGGCAGAGGTGATGGTAGCAGCCTGCAGGGCTACGACTTGCCAGGTGTCGGGCGCGTGGGTGGACTGATCTGCTGGGAGAATTACATGCCCCTCGTACGCTACACGCTCTATGCGGATGGCGTGCAGATACTCGCGGCACCAACCTGGGATCGCGGTGAACCATGGTTATCGACCATCAGACACATTGCGAAGGAAGGTCGGGTATTTGTGATCGGTTGTTGCTCGGCGATCAAGAAAGACCAGATTGGAGATCTTGCAGACAAACTTTCAGATTTCCTTCCGGATTCCGATTGGATTAATCCGGGGGGAAGCGCCATCGTTGACCCTGACGGTAAACTCATGACTGAACCCCTAATGGAGAGTGAGGGGATATTGTACGCGGAGGTCGATCGTTCTCAGTTTACCGGTCCGCGATATCAGCTCGACGTGGCGGGTCATTATGCGCGCCCAGACATCTTTGAGCTGCGCGTCAATAAAAGGCCTCAGACAGCCGACGTAAACGTGCTCGGGTTTGAGGAAGAAATTGAGTCTGTTGACTTGGGGAATGGCACCACCGAGAAGTAGCTGTGTGTGTAGGCGACCCTACCGCTACCCGGTTCTAGCCAATCAGAAATCCGGCCACGCAACCAACTATCAGGCACGTTGGTCACTTCACAGACCGGCTAGCGACCCACTCGTTTCCACACTTCGTAGATGTGATAATTCTCGCCGATCTGGCCGCTGTGATGCCAGAGCGAGTCCCCCTCCAGGCGAGCCTCAAACGACAAGGTCTTTCCGACATGACTCGCGTTGTAGTGATAGTCAATCGTTTCGGTGTACGTTTCGCCGTCTAGAGAATAGCGCCCCCCACCAGAAAGAGCGCCTGTATCAGTTTGCCGGCCAAACGAAAAGTGCTCTGCCGTCAGGATCTTCGTTTGCGTAAACCCTGGATCGTAGGTGCTGTCGGCCAGCGTGTATGTCGCAGAGACCATCTCCCACGCGCCTTCAAGCGGTCCCCTTTTGCTTTCGATTGCGCAGCCTGAGAGTACGACAGCAGTGATAAGTAGAGCGGGAGCCCATCCGCGCACGAATTTTTCCATTGTGTTGACCCGCCGAGATTGCATTCGCCTATCAGGAAGTAATCACGCTAGTAATTGAATGTCCACTGTCGCGACAAATATTCGCGGGGCGGTCTACTTACAATTCTCGCGCCGCGGCAGACTAACGGTCGTCCGGCATCGCCTCGACAACGCGGACCGGAAACGGATCGGTTGCCGTGCCGACATATAGAGTGCGATGCGGGAACGGAATTTCGATTCCTTCACGATCAAACGCCTCCTTGATTTCTATCTGAATGCTGTTGCGCAGATCGAGGAAATTTTCCCGCTTCGCCCATACGGAATACTGGAACTGCAACCCCGAGTCTCCAAAGGATTGGAAGATGAAGAGTGGCTCGGGCTCGTTGAGGCAAAGCTTATTGGCCGCTGCCACACCGCTAAGTACGTCAATCGCCTTCCGCATATCATCCTTGTACGCGATGCTCAGCTGCAGGTCGATTCTGCGGATCGGAAACCGCGTCAGGTTCGTGATTTCGGTTTTGATCAGCTGTTCGTTGGGGACTCTTACGAAGAGGTTATCGAACGTTCGCAATTTCACCGAGAGGAGGTCGACCGATAACACCTCGCCGGTGGTCGTTCCGATCCGAATCACGTCTCCAACGGAGAAGGGGTTTTCACCGAGTAGAAAGAGGCCACTGATGAAGTTGGACGCGGAGGTCTGCGACGCGAAGCCGATGGCCACGGTCAGAATGCCGGCCGTGCCCAGCAGTACTCGAACGTCGAATCCGATCTCGACTAGGGCGGACGCGACGAATATGCCAAGTATGATGTAGAACGCGAAGCGCTTGAAGATGAGCACTTGGTGCTGTGCTGCGTGCTTCAGAAGCCTGCCGATCAGGCCGCTCACGATGCGGCCGATCACGAGGCCCCCAATGACCATAAGCGCGGCCTGGAGATATGAGACGGCTGTCTCTCGCGAAAAGAAATCAGCTATGGAATTCCAGATGTCTCCCATGAGCTACACCTCGGAGATCCTGTGAATCAATGAGCTGAACGCGCGGACGAGTCCGCCCCTGCTATGGCGCTCTCGCGGAACGGCAATCAGTGCGGGGTTGTCTGCAAATCTGGGGGCACCCCGCCCGATATCCAGCGTGGCCAGCTCGTCGCCGGACGTCTTGTCATAACGTACCGCCTCGGTCCACAGGTAGCCCTCACCATCCTGAAACAGCGACAAATACTCGACCGGAATTCGGATTCGGTCTACGGACAGCGACTCGCCGGACCGGTTGTGAACCGTGACCGGAGTAATCGCTCGGTGCAGTCTCATCGGCACATCGTCGAGGTTCAGTCTGCCGAGCGTTGCCGAAGCATAGCAAATCTCGCCTTCACGCGTGTTCGGGCCAAACCATGAATCAGACGGACGATAGGAGGCGATCTCGGTGAGCAGCGTCTTCTCAGTTCCAACCGATATCCGTATCCACAGAGGAGTCGAGACGAAGAGAGTCACAGTTTCGCCAACAAGAACGAAGAGGGGTTCTTCCGGTCGGACTATCACGGGCCGGTCCGCCAACGCGGGTTCGACGTTGAGTCTCGATGGTGTCTCCTCAATGCTATAT
>JAHHLP010000195.1 GCA_018679295.1 Rhodothermia bacterium | reverse complement strand
CCGTCGAACGGGTTGCCGGGTGTCTCGAGATATGCATAGCCGAGATAACCGGTTGGGGTGCAGTTGCCGAGCAGCGACACACCGCGGCCTCCTTTGTCCCACGTGTAGACGAGATCCTCTCCGAAATCAGTAAGGTAGAAGGCGTTGTCGTCGTCCGATTCAGGGATACCGTCGCACGACACGGCAGAGCCCCCAACACCGGAGTCCATGTACAGACCGAAGACGATGTTGTCGTCGTAGTCAGTCGTGCCTTCGTTGACGATATCATACTGCCAGAAGATCACGTTCTGCGCCTGCGGATTCGCCCACTGAAACCCCCGAACCTCGACCCGCAGTCCCAGTCCGCGGCGCGTGCGGTCACGGCTGTCCGGGAAGAACTGCCAGGCATCGTAGAACTGGTCATCCATTACAGTGAACGACTCCTGGTCCGCATTTGGCCGCTTCCCGAAGAAGCCGTTCCAGGATCCGCACCAGCCCGGATCGTCCGGATCGTCCACCTTGTCCCGCCAGCATTCTGTTGGCGCGGGATTGCCACCTTCCTGGGCACGGATGGCGCCCGGCCACGTTCGTGGATCATTCGATATGGCGATTGACCGACCCTGGTTGATCAACGGATCGCGCTCGAAATATCCGAAGCGGGGTTCGAATCGCATGATCTGATTCGTGATCGGACTGCGACCTTGCCGTTCGCGATAACCCGTTTCCATGATGTAGGCTTCGCGGCCGTTCTCCTGAACGACATTAGCCAAAACAAATGGTGTAATACCGTCACTATAGTTCAGGCCGGTGCCTCGGGGCACCTCCACGGAATGGAAAATGCTAAGGTCCGGGTTCACCTCGAAGTCACCCACCATTCCGAAATTGAAGAACAGGGTCCGGAGGCGGTTGGCATCATGCGTGCCCATTCGCTCCGCATTGATCTGCCCTCTTTCGCCGGGTGGAACCACTGGCTGAAGCTGTCCCAACGCAGCGGGTACCATCGACATGGTCACAACAACTGCGGCCAGGTTTAGCAGTGTCCTGGTCATGTGTCGCTTCAGTCTTCTCATTTCGAAAATGCTCCTCGAAGAGAAAGCCCCACTTCAATCCGGCGCGGCTGGTGGAATCGGCTCGGGTTGTTGAGTTGTGATCGTTGTGCCTCGGGCGTAAGAGAGTAGAAGGGGCTGCCTGTGTCTGCAAAGACAAACCCATTGACAAAGTGCTCGTCGAACAGATCAAACACACGGACGAAGGCGGTCGCTGCAAGGCTACCCATCGTGAAGAACTTCTCGGCTCGCAGATCTACCAACACCCAGGTGTCTTTTCGACCTGAGTTCGGTTCGAGCTCAGATCCAAACACGGAACCGATCGAGGGCGTGAAGGGCTGCCCCGTTCCCGCCTTTATGACGGCCGTCAACGCGAAGCGGTTCGGCTCGTACCACGATATAGTGCCGTTCAGTGTATTTCTCTGATCCCAGTTGAAAGCGACCTGTCTGGGCCGCGGGTCTTCGCCAGCGGCCGCGCGATTGAATGTCTCACGCGGATCGCTCGAGTTGCCAATCGCACGTTGGAAGGTGTAGTCTAGCGTCGTCCTGAGCGCACCGGGCCCGCGTTGGTCAACCGAGAGCGTGAAACCGCGGACGGAGCCAAAATCCACATTCGTAAACCGGCCGTAACTGGCGGCCGTAAAGGTCTGAATGAACTCGACTCCCAGGAGATCTCGAATGTCTTTGTAGAAGAGGCTGATGTCGAGGCCCAGCCAGCTTGTGATCTCAGATTTGAATCCGAACTCATACTGGACGGTGAATTCCGGCTTCAAGTCGGGATTGCCGAGAACCCCTTTGGAAGTCTCATCTCCAAACTGCAGGTCCTCAAGTATGGAGTAGTCGGAGTTGGAGAACATGATTCCGAGCTCCGGCATCTGATAAAAGTGGCCGTACGAGAAGAACATGCTGGCGCGATCGGAAATGGGAAACGAGAAGCCAAGGCGAGGTGCGATGACGGTCTTTATGGAGGTCGCCTTTGGAAGTGATTCGGGCGCTCCCTCAATAGCGTTTGCGGGGTTTCGGAGGTCGCTTGGGATCGTCGAGTTCGCGTCGAAAATCTCTGTCCGAACACCTGCCCTTACTCGCAAGTCCCGCCATTCGACGCGGTCCTGCACGTAGATGGCTGCCGAAACGGGGTTGAAGTCTAGCACACGCGAGCCCACGGTATCGGTACGGGTAACCAGCTGTTGCACCCCGTCTACCGTCGTCTGCACCAGCGTGCCGGGAGGGCCAAACTTGAGGTCAAAGAGGTGAAGTTCTGCGCCCGCTTTGACGAGATGGGTATTGGTGACCTGGCTCGTGACGGATCCTTTGATCAGATAAGCGTTTGTCTTCTGTATGAAGCGCCCAAGATCTACGCCC
>JAHHLP010000574.1 GCA_018679295.1 Rhodothermia bacterium | reverse complement strand
CGGCGTCAGTTCTGCCTCAAGGAAGGATTCTTTGTCGATCGAGTCTTCTTCAGGAAACGGTGCCACATTGGCGGCCCAGTTCTCGCAGTCGTTGACGAACGACTGTGCCAGTGCCGTAAGGTCAACTGGTTCGACTGACGAGTCCTGGACTACCTCAATGACGCGCGCGAGATTGCCGTTAGCGGACTCGATGCTTGCGTCCAGCTCGACGGCGGCCCGGTACGCTTCTTCCGCGGCCCGGAAGTGCCCGGTGTTCTCGAGAGCGATGCCGAGGTTATTGCGGATGACGGCTGCGCTTTCGTTGAGTTCAGCGGCTCGGGCGAGGGCGGGCAGGGCCTCGTCAAACCTACCTTGCTCGATGTAGATGAGCGCGAGGTTGTTGATGGCCCACGCGTCCGACGACTCGATCAGGATTGCGTCGCGATAGGCATGAATGGCGTCCGTAGTATCGCCCAACTGGTGCAGCGCCCGGCCCTGAAGCCGATAGGCGACTCCCGACTGCGGGTCGACCTCAAACACGTCGTACAGCTGTTCGAGAGCATCTTCCGCCTCGCCTGCGTCGAGATACACACGGCTGAGATTCAACATGCTCTTGACGTGCTTTGGGTCCAATTCAAGTGCACGCTTGAAAGCTTGCTCGGCGGTCTCCAGGTCGTTTGACTTCCACGCTGACAGTCCCAGCATGTAGTGACCCCAAGGATTATCCGGCTTGGCTTCCAGATAGGCCGTGAACAGGGTCGCTGCCTCCCCATAATTGCGCTCCTGATAGGAAGCTTCCGCTTCTGCGTATGTGACTTCCCGTTTGGGTGACGGCATTTGCGCGGACACCGGTTCCGGGGCAGGCGGAGGGGTCACCTCCCGTACCGGCATTTCTGCTTGCCGCTCTGTTTGTGTGATTGCGTCGTCGGACGTGGTCGCGGAATCGTTGTTGCATCCGAAGACCGAGATGCTCGTGGCCAGCAGGGCTACGGCGACGACGTCGACGGCTAAGATGTTGAGTAGTTTCATGACAGCTCTCCGTTTGATTGTGCCCGTGTGGGCGGTTCATGTGGACTGATGCTGTCATGAGCTATTTCAAGGGCCGGGCCAATTGGACCAGCCATTCACATATCTATTCCGTATATAATTGCAGTACAACACGTTGCGGAGATATTGAAAGAATCCGACCGCTGCCCGTCATCTGCAATTGTGTACAAGCGGACACATTAATTCGATTCGGAATGTGTCCGGGCGGACACGTGTCGCGGGCTTATTTCTTTCGGGAAACACCTAGTCGCCGCATGATCTTTAGCAGGCTGGCATGATCGGCGAGGCCGAGAGCCGCAGCGGTCCGGCTGATGTGCCACTCATGCTTTTCGAGCGCGTCGATAATAATGCGTCGCTCGGCTTCGGTGCGGCGTTCGGCAAAGGAGCCGTTGGAAGGTGGTGATGTCATCCCGCGCACATCGGACGGAACCGCATCGACGCCTATCTCCGGTCCGTCGACGGCGATGATCATTCTTTCGACCGCGTTGCGCAGTTCTCTGACGTTATTGCGACTCCAATCCGCGTTGGCCAGCGCCTTCAACGCTGCCGGTGTAAACGGCTTCGGCTTGATGCCGAAGCGACGGCAGATATCGGTTACAAACTTCCCCGCAATCTCCGAAATGTCTGACTTTCGCTCACGGAGCGGCGGCACATGAAGCGTATGCACGTTCAACCGGTACAGCAGGTCTTGCCGAAAACGACCGTTCTCGACATCTCTTTCCAGATCGCGATGCGTGGCGGCGACGACGCGCGCATCGACCTTCGTGACCTTCTCTCCACCGAGTCGCACCATTTCGCCCTGCTCCAGCACGCGAAGCAGCTTGGCCTGCGTCGCCACGGGCAACTCTCCAATCTCGTCCAGAAACAGCGTGCCTTCCGCACCCTGTTCAAATGCTCCTCGGTGCACACGATCCGCTCCGGTGAATGCGCCGCGCTCATGTCCGAATAACTCGCTTTCTACAAGATTCTCTGGCAGAGCGGCGCAATTGATTGCAACAAACGGCTTTTTCCTGCCCGGCCCAAGACGATGAAGCTCGCGTGCAACCAATTCCTTTCCTGTCCCGCTTTCACCCAGAATGAGTACCGGGCTGGGTATGGCTGCGAGCCGATCGATATGTTCTTTCAGCTGCTCCATCGGCCTGCTTGACCCAATTAAGGGCGTGTCGGAAGCCAGACGCTGCTCAAGCGCATCCACCTCCGACCGCAGCCGCGCCTTGTCGATGGCATTTGCAACCTCTTGCGCGACCCGCGCCATCGACTCGGACTTGTCTATGAAGCTATAAGCGCCGAGGCGGATCGCTCGAGTACATCGATCGAAATCCCCGGTACCCGTGTACACGATAACGGGGATGGTGATCTGCTCTTTCTCCAGTGTGCGAAGCACCTCGAACCCGTCGACGTCCGGCATCTCAAGGTCGAGGATCACGCAGTCGATCGGCTCGCTACGCAGCACGTCCAGTGCCTCGCGACCGCCGAGCGCGATCCGCGTTTCGTGCTCGCCGACTCTTCGCAGATCGTACGCGTACTGTTCGGCGAGCGCTTTCACATCATCGACTACCAGAACCACCGCCATCTAGGCACCTTTCATTTGGGGCAGGTCGACTATGAACTTCGCGCCGTTTCCAGGGTCGCTTTCGACGCGCACCGATCCTTCCATGTCCATCACCAGCCTTCGAACGATCGAAAGTCCAAGACCGGTTCCACGCGACTTCGTGGTGTAGAAGTCCTGGAAGATCTTAGATTTCTCCTCGGCAGATAATCCCGGGCCATCGTCGGCAACGGTTATGCGAATTACCTGACCGCGATCTTCAGTGTCGGCGTGCTCGCTGCGCACAACCACGGAGCGTTTGCCAGCATCGGCGGCTTCAACGGCATCGGCGGCTTCAACGGCATCGACGGCATTGCGGATAAGGTTCTCCAGTATACGTCGCAGCGATAGTGGATCTGCATAAACGAAAGTCGTTCCCGCGGCGTCCGCGACTACCGATTTGGCACCCGCTCCTACGAAGTCACCTACCGTTTGGCGGATGATAGAATTAACGTCCGTCCGCTCCCGCTCGACTGCCGGCGAAAGGCGCGCATAGCTGGAGGCAAGGTTTTCGAGGTAGGTCATTCCCGATGCTACCGTCGGTTCCCGATCGCGAAATACCACTGGGAGTTGGTCCGGGTCGTTGGTTGACAGCTCGCTCAGGTGTCGGAAGACGTTTCGTATCGGGGCAAGTCCATTCTTGATATCGTGGTTGACCTGCCGAGCCATTTCGCCGAGCGTTGCCCGGCGTTCGGCATCGCGGATCGTCGCCGCACTCGTGCGCAGCCTCTCCGTCATCCGGCGAAGGACGCGTGATAACTCGCCGACTTCGTCGTTCCGGTCTGTCTTGAACGGGACGTGCAGCCGATCGAGATCTACTTTCGCCGCCTTTTCTGCGAGCTCTGTGATCGGTCGGCTGATGCGGCCTGCGAGCCAAAGCGCGACTAGTACGGCGACGAATCCTGTCCCAATTACAACGACCACGAATAGTCTGTCTATTCCTGCTCTTAGCGCCGCCAGCGAGGACATGTTGTGCGTTATTTGAAACGCTGCAGTGGACACGCTGTCGCGTTGGCTGTCGATTAGAGGCACTTCTAACTCGCGCACAATTGCGTCACCTGACGGTGAGATAACAGGGCTTTCCGCCGCGGCTCCAACGAGCATCGTCGCGTGCTCTTCATCGGTGCGCAGCAGGAGGGAAACTTCCATGTCTGATTGCTGACCGTACCAATTAAGTGCGTCGAGGCGCTTGCCTCCCGAAACGGAAAAACGGCGTACTCCCATGGAGAACGTGTCCGCGGCTGCAATAACGAAGAACGGTCCTTCGGCCGACCGTACTCGGGCAAGCGCCATTCCGGTTTTTGGGAGTTTGCCCGGTATCGCGAGATCTATTCGGTCGTACTCGTTGCGAAAATGCCCTGAACTGATTATTCGCCCGTCTGCATCCTGAACCTGCAGCATCGACAGTCCGGAGAGATTCATCGCGCGCTGTGCGTAGTCGAGCAAGTAGGATCGTTCCTCGGGTGCTCCGTCTGCTGCGGCACGCCTAAACCGGTTGTCGTCCGGCAGAGCGTTCGAGAGTGTCGCAAGAATGGTTCGTAGCTGCTCGTGCTCGCGTTGCAGCACGGCCTCTGTTTGTGAGATTGCCGTTTCGGCGGCATCAACGTAGTTGGCGGAAAGGCGATCAGATAGCTCGTTTCGAACGAGTACGGTAAACACGACGACCGGCATCGTAGCTGCAAGCAGAATCGCGATCAACATGCGCACGCGGTAGGTCATGATCCTGCGTTGCCCTCCGCACGGTAGGGTTCGATGAGCAGGCGGCCGAGGCCATCGACGCGCACGCCGACACGCGCGGTGTCGATGATCACGTGCCGACGCGTGTGCACGAGAGGCAGAACTGCCAGATGAGACTGTATTCCGCTATCCCGAAGCCATGGTGCGCGCTCAAGCAGCTCGACCCTTCGGTCGCATGCTGGAATTCCCGGCAGGCGCTGCCGAACGAGATAAAGAAAATCGGTCCCGGCTCGGACCCTGCGGGATAGCTCCGCCTTGTCGACTCCTTCGGCCGCCAGCACAATGTCGTCGCCGAGCCGCGGTATCGCTGCTCGCAGCCCGCCTGTCGGCGAAATCCCGTTCGCACCGAGCGCCACGATACGCCCGGCCAAATCTCGAGAGACGTCGTCCTCCTCATCATAGACAATGAGTCCATGTCGCAAGGGTCCCGGTTCCGGCATCTGCCGATCTGGAGCGGCAGGGAGGGATGCGCCGTCCGGGTTTTCGCACCGGCCGATTTCCTCCCACCATTTCCGAGGATCGGCGCCGGATGCGTCCGCTCTCACCGCGTCGCGTGCGAGCGCATCGAGGCGTTGCTTCGTGACTCCGGCAACGGGGCGGCCGGCTGCGATCGAATCCCATCGCGATCGAGAAACCAGCAGATACGTGCGGTCCCACGGGAGCGCGCGCACGGTATACCGAATCTGACCCGCAGCGTACTCGATCGCCGGCGGGTCCCTAGTGACGAGAAGATCTACTGATTCAGCGAGCACGTCACGAGGGTCGTCATCGTCGTGCATGACGAACTTGAGAACGGGTCGTGATCCAGGGGTGATCGACGCCTCAACTGTCCGGCCAAGAATCCAGTCTGCCCCACCGTCAGAGAAGGTGATTCGACCCGTCCCGAGCGGCAGTCGATTGGTCTTCTTCGCGACAAACATCCGTGTGGTTTCAAGTGGCGGCCGGGCTGGACTCGGCACGCGAACGTAGACATCCAGGACGTGCGAACCGGTTGCTGCGACTGAGTCGATGGATGGAATCGGGGCCGACGCGTATTGCTCTGCAATGTCGCGGGCCGTGACGACGGTGCCATCGGAGAAGCGTGCGTTCCTGTCGATGTCAAAGGTCCATCGCTTGCCGGTCGCGTCGACGTTCCACGAATGTGCGATGGAGGGCGCGATATCGCCAGCGCAGTCAAGGCGCGTCAGACCTTCATAGGCCTGGGCGAAAATCAGTTCTTCGGAATCATTCGTGGGATTGGGCGCGAGAGTGACATCTATGGGATCCAAGAGAGCGATGTGCACGGTATCCGCAGGACTCGTCGGTGGAGTAGCAATGACACACGGGTCGGTAGGTGGCTCGAGCGTTCGCGTATTCGCGGCGCCGCCGCAGGCGCTGGTACCCGTCATGACCAAGATCACATTGGCATAGAGAAAGGCTCGAGCCCGTCGTCCGGCAAGGCGCGCTTGCGGCACGCTGCGGAAGATGTTGCCGTCACAATCCATTTTCCACGCTCGTCATGTTTGCC
>JAHHLP010000460.1 GCA_018679295.1 Rhodothermia bacterium | reverse complement strand
GAGTTAGGCCTCATCGCATATGGACATCGGGAGAAAGGCGACTGCGCCGACATCGAGCTGTTGATCCCGATGGGGTCGGTCGATGTGACCGCCGTTGCTGGAGCCGTGGACGCGCTCAACCCTACGGGCATGACGCCCATCACCGCTTCGGTCAACGCTGCGTTCGATGCCGTACGTGAGCGGCCGGATCCGGCAACGATCATCGTCGTGACGGACGGACTTGAAACGTGCGGTGGCGATCCATGTCAGGCGGTCAAGGATGCCCGAGCGGCCGGCCTGAACTTCGTCATGCACGTCGTCGGATTCGATGTCCCGGATCAGGATGTCTCACAGCTACAATGTGCCGCGCAAGCGGGGAACGGTAGATACTTCGACGCCGAGACGGCAGATCAACTTGCCGGTGCCCTGGACATGGCGGTGGAGATGCCGGCAGACGCGCCCGCCGGTTATGTCTGGGTTCGCGCAACCGCCGACGGCAAGCTTGTCGACGTCGCCGTCAGGGTTCGCGATTCGCAGACGGGAGAGGAGTCTGGTGGAAGCCGCACCTACGACAGTCCAGACACCAATCCGACGGTCATTCCGTTGCCCGGAGGCACGTACTCACTGTCGATAACGGCTGTTGGTCTGCGCGGGGATCGAACGCGGCGAATCGATGACGTGAAGGTTGGGGTCGGTGACACAGTCCGTCACGAAGTCGATTTCAGTGAGGGCGAGCTGGCTGTTGGCGTCACGCGCAACGGCGCGCTGTCCGACGCTACTGTGCGGGTCTACGAGACCGGGACGAAGAATCAGGTGGCCTCCGGCCGTACCTACACATCGGATTCGTCCAACCCTAAGACAATCCGCATATCGTCGGGTGTGTACGACATAGAGATCAGCTCCGTTGAAATCGACGGCGGAGCTGACACCACCCTGACGGGCGTGGAGGTGATGGGCTCGCAACGTACGGAGCGAAGCCACGAGTTCAAGAGCGGCGCCCTGCTGGTTGGCACCAAGCTCGGCGATGCGCTCGTTGACAGCGTGGTGCGCATCGCAGAGCCTTCGACGGGCACGAGGGTCGACCAGTCGCGAACCTACACGAGTGATACGAGCAATCCCTCTCGTTTCGTGCTCCCGCCCGGCACGTACCGGATCACGGCCAAGCCCGTTCGGCCTCGCGGGCTGGGCGAGCAGTCCCGCGAGGTGACCATTGCGACCGGCGCCGAGGTGCGGGTCGATTTTTCGTTCGAGCAGTAAGGCTAACGAGAGCCCCTAACAACCTACAACCAGAACGTCGTCTGCGAACCACGCGCAAAAAGGAACGCGCCCTAGTCAGGCCCTTCAAACAACCGTAGATACTCCCGAAAAGCGAACCGTCGATTTCGCTGGAAGCCCGTGGTCTCCGTCAGGATTCCCAAGCGGACGAAGTCCTTCGCCAGGCGGTTCGCCGTTTGGTGGCTGACGCCAAGATGATCCGCAACCTCGCTTACGGTCACGACGGGTTGACGATAGAGAAGCTCGAGAGCACCGCGCCCCCGACCGGCGCGTCTGCCAAGCCCCAAAACTCGCTCTTCGACATCGGTCCGAAGGCGGAGAATTGACTGAAACGTATTCGCACCGAGATCGGCCGTCTCGCGAACTGCGACGAGAAAGAATCGAACCCAGTGTCCCAAATCGTTCGTGCTACGGACGACCGTGAACGCGTCGTAGTAGGCGGCTCGGTTTTTCTCGAAGTAACTCGATATGTATAAGCATGGCTTCTCGAGAAGGCCATTGGCAATCAGGTAGAGCGTGATCAACAGTCGCCCGACTCTTCCATTACCATCCAGAAATGGGTGGATGGTTTCGAACTGATAATGACTAATTGCGACGCGAAGAAGGTGAGGAACGTTGATCGTGCTGTTGTGCCAGAACTTCTCTAGATCACTCATGAGTCGTGGCACCTCCGTATGCGGCGGCGGAATGAAAACGGCATCCTCGATACTCGTTCCGCCAATCCAGTTCTGGCTGCGTCGCCAGTTGCCAGGGCTCTTTTGCTGACCACGAACGCCTCGCATCAGCGTGCGGTGAGCATTCCTGAGAAGCCTGCTCGAAAGCGGAAGTGAATCCAGCTCGACGATTGCCTCGTTCATCGCTGCGATATAGTTCTGCACTTCCTGCCAGTCGTCGCGCCGTTTCGGTTCGATGTCCTCTATGGGACGAATGGCCTCGTCAAGATGCGTTTGCGTCCCTTCAATCCTGCTTGAATCACTTGCCTCCTTGGCGACGTGCAGTGTTATGAAGAGATCGACGTCCGGTACGATACGTGAAAACGCATTGAGCTCCGCCAGCGCCTTCGTCGCCTGTTCGAGCAGGGTATTGATGCGGGTGTCAGACCAGGTCCAGCCATGGTTGACGGAAGAGGGAATGAACGCCTTGAAGCGGTACTGATCTGCGTGAGAGCCCGCCTCGTAGTCGACGATGTCGATTTCGTTCGATTCCTCGCTGTGATACACAGCCATGACTGATCTAGCCCCGCTCGTGGCCCACGTTTACATAAGAATCGCCTTATGTAAATATATCGACTTATATTTACATATAGAAACTTGTATGTAAACAGGCTTTAAAAAGCCTCGGTAGCCAGTGTGAGCTCTCCCGCCATCTCCCGATAGCGACGAGACGCATTCACCAGCTTCATTCGCCGCTGCGTACCGCACTGCGCCTTGAAAAACGCGGCTTTCGATCGCACGAATTAAGGGAACCAATCGTGTTGTCGATTTCTTTAAGCCTGTACAACCTTTCTGTACAACTTATGTCAACGTTTGAGCTCACATATACCGAGGTTCGGGCCAATCTTGCCAAGGTCTGGGACCAGGTGATTGCCAACTGCGAGGC